>CAIOCZ010000168.1 GCA_903856805.1 uncultured cyanobacterium
AGGGGCGACACCGGCGTGCCGATCTGGCCATCGGCCTGCAACAGCAGACGGTTGGCCTGAAGATTCGCCAGCGGATCAGCCACCTCACTGCTGAGACGGCCGCCATCGCTGAGGCTGCCGGCGCTAGAGAGAGAGAGGTTGCCGATGGCCTGAAGCGAGCCAAGGGCCAGATCGCCCGGGCTGCGGATGGTTGCATCGGCGGCACTGGAGAGATTGAGGGTGGCGGTCCCTCCCAGCCGTACCAGCAACGGCCGGTCGCTCTGGCCGATGGCGCCCGTGGTGGAGCGCAGCTGCAGTGAACCCTGTCGGGAACCCAGCCCCTCACCGTCCACCTGGGAGAGCTCGGGGGCCGTGATGCCCACCACCCCCTGGCCAGTGACGGTGGCGAGACGGAGCGGATCCAGGGAGCGCAACCGGATGTCGCTGCCGTTGGCCGAGAGCGAGCCGCTCAGCTGCAGCGACACGGGCTGCCGCAGTTGGATGCTCACGGAGGAGAGGCGGCTGGGGTCGGTGATCAGCGCCCCGGGCAACAGCACGCCGCTCGCCGGCGGCTTCTGGGGAGTGATCGGAGCCTCCTGGGTGCCTTCGAGCAGTGCGCTCCACAACGACGGGCCTGCGCCACCGCCGAGGCCGAAATCGCTGAGCAGCAGGTCCAGCCGCTGGGGCTGGCCGTCATAGCGATAAAAACCATAGAGGGCGGGGCTGTTCACCAGCACCACCGACCCATTGACGAGATCGGCGCGGGTGTCGCGCACCAGAACTCCTTCGTTGAGGGTGACGCCGACGGCTGTGGTGTTGTAGGTGATCGAGGCCTCACCACTGGGCGAAACCGCTTCCCAGAGGGGCTGCTGATCGGGCCCCTTGGCGTTGAAATTCACCTCCACCAGGCTCTGGTCGGTTTGGGTATTGCCCAGATAGCGATAAACCGGGCCTTCGCCGGCGATGAAATCCGATTGGTAGGCGGTGAACGACGTGGCATCGTCCAAGGGAGGCAGGCCCTGGTTTACATCCAGTGGTGTGGTGCCGATGTAACGCACCACTTGATAGGTGCGGCCCACTACATCGTCCAGGTTGGCGTTGCTGAGCAGCTGGGCATCGGCGTCGCTGAGTTGGTTGTAATCTCCCGCCGGCACCACGATGCGTTCAATTGGACCACTGCTGCCAACGCTGCCCGTGGTGACGATCGAGAGGTTGTTGGCGGCGATGGCGGCAGCCAGGGGGCTGGCACTGAGGCGGGGCGCCGTTGCTGGAGCCCCAGCGGACTGGGCCTGGAGTGGGAAGAGTTTTTGATACACCGCCTGATCAAGGGGGTGGTAATAGAGGTTGTGGCTTACTACCCGTTGTTGTATGTAGGCGTCCTGTTGCTCGGGTGGTCGCTGATAGGTGTAGGCAGGGTCATACATCCCTGCTCCGGTGGCGATCTGAACCTGATTGATCTGCGCTTGGTAGGTTTCGATCTGTGCCGCGTTCATTCCCCGGCCTCCCTCGTCGGGTGGCAACGCCAATTGGACTTGCTGATCGTCGCTGAATTGGAAGGGTGATGGCGGTTCGGGATCCGCAATCCACTGCCCGCCGTCGGCCTGACGGGCGTTGCGGTAAGTGATCCAGTAGTCGACGTAGTTGGCGTTGTCTTGCCGTTGCAGCTCCTGCTTGGCGGCAAGGATGGCGGCCTCGCCGGTGAATTTGTAGCTGTCATCCAGCACCTTGAGGCTCGCCTCGTCCACCACCGTGGTGAGCGACTGGCTGGCATCGAGCAAGGCGCCCTGATCCACCGTGAGCTGTAGATCGCCATCGACCTCGATGGCGTGCTGGCTGGTGAAGCTGGTGGGTGCAACGAGGGTGAGGGAACCGTTGATCTCGCGCAGGGCCGCCGTTGATGCCACCCCCCCTTGGCTGGTACGGGCCAGCCGCAGGGCAAGACCGCTGCCGTTGGTGAGGTTGTCACCGGTGTCGATGCGCAGGGGCTGGGCGCTGGTGCCCAGGCTGCCGGCACCCAGATCCAGCTCGATCCGGTTGGCCTTCAGGAGTGGCTGATCGGCGGCAAGGTTCAGCTGATCCGACAGATCCAACTGGCCGGCGCTGCTGATCGTGAGGGTGCCGCCAGCCTGTAGGGCTGCTGCGCCGGAGTCGGTGGCCAGGGGCTTCAGCGGCGCCGTGGAACCCTGGTTGGCGATCAGGTCCAGGTTGAGATCGCCGCCGGCGAGCGCCGTGAGCGTGAGGGGCCGACCATCGGTGCTGCTGGACCCCAGCTGAACATCGATGGCACCGGCGGGTGCCCGCAGCTGCAGGGGTGTGGCGGGTGCGTTGAGCAATTGCCGCACCTGAATGTTGCCGCCACTGGAGTTGAGATCGAGACCGCCGCTGGCCAGCGCACCCTCATTGAGCAGGATGCTGCCACCACTGGTGATGTGAAGTGAGCCGGCCGCGCTGGAATTCCGGCTGAGGAATCCCACGTCGATGGGATAGTCGGCCTTGAGTGTATTGGTCCAGACGTCTTTGCTGGCGGTAATCTTGGTGGTCTGCGTGTGGTAGGTCTTCTTGCGAAGCCAGCCCCCCCCCGTGGTCCAGTTGTCGACGGTGGTCTTGGGATCACCGATCACGTGGTTGGCATAGGTGACGCCGTAGCCGGTGCTGCTAGTCCAGCCTGGAGGAAGCCCCGGGAGCAACGACTGCCCTTGCAGCAGTGGACTCAGGTCGGTGAGGGTGGTGTAGGTGCTGGTGGGAGGAATCGTTGGATCCATCCCGAACGTCCAGTTCCAACCGATTAGATTGAATGTATTTTTCTCGTAGGTATCAACGATTGTTGTTGTTTTGCCTTGTCCTAGGGCCCAGCGGTAGGTGAGACCGCTCGAGGGTTTGTATGTTGTGAGGTAGAGGTTGCCACCATCCTGGCCCTGTTGGGGCGATGGCGTCACGATTTCGGTCGGCCTCTCGGGATCTGGAACGTAGGCATCGGTGCTGCCAGCGTTGGCAGGATCGAATCGATCGTGGCTGATCGTGATCGTGGGCGCGGCCGAGTCCTGCCCGCTGAATAGGTAGGTGGTGCGTGTGGGGAGGGCGATTGGAGTGAGCGAGAAGTTACGATTTTGATCCCAGCTGCTCAGGCGTACGACGCTGCCATTCACGTCAAGCAATTGAATCCTCGTGCCTTCGTTTAGCGCTTGAACGGTATAGATAATATCCCTGCTGATGCCACCGACTGGCGACGTTGATGTGCTTATGTAGGTGCCATCGCTCTGCTGGATAATGCCATCGTCATAAACGGGCTTGACCTTGCTGCCATTGCCCAAGCCGGTGGGATTGGAAAAGTTGAACGTTGAGCTGCCCGTATCGACCGTTGTGGGAACCAGGCTGATGCGCGGTGTGTCTGTGATGCTCACGCTGCCGCTCACCTGGCCCAGGTCCACCTCCCCCAGGGCCAGGTTCCAATCGCTGGCATTGTTGATGGTGAAGCTGGGCTGGCCGTTGAGGGCCACAACGCGTCCATTTCCCGTGCTGAGGACCTGCCCGGTCAGGCGAATCGAGCCCCCTTTCACCTGGATGTCATCCAGGTGAATCGTGTGATCGTCCAGATTGGCGAAGCCACCCAGGGGCACACTGGTGCCGTTACTGGTGGCGAACTGAATGCCAGTGATTCCCTCTCCCGCTTGCCCCACGATGCCCTGGGAGAAAGCTGGATTGAAGGTATTGTCTACGGTGAGCTTCAGATCCGGCGTTCCGCTTTGGATCAGGCCATTGATGTTGAGGTAAAGGGCATTGATGCTGATATCACCGCGCGAGAGAATCGCGGCCGTTGGTGCATCGATCGCGGACTGTAAGTCTGCTTGTGAAAGGGTGACGGTTTTGATCGGACTCTGCATCGCCTGTTGGCGGTACGGGCTGTAGTCCAGATATTGAGCAGGGTCCTTGCCAGCATGGAACCAGGTGTCGCTGTTCAGGGTGAAGTTGCCGGCGGAGCTGATGTTCACCGGGTTGCCGCGTACCTCGCCGCTGATGATGATGCTGTCTTTGCTGTTGGTGATTGACACGCCACCGTTGGCGTTGATCACACGGCCGTTGAGGTAGAGGTCGGCGGGGACAGGAGCGGCTTGACCGTTCAGGGTGAGCGACTGATTGGGGAGTTGATCGATGATGATCTTGCTGGCTACCGTTGGGGTGGCCGCCGCGTCGCTGGTGTAGGCCGCTTGATTGTTGATATAAATCTTGCCCGGATCAAACACGGTGTATTTGCCGTCGACGCTGGCGGCGACGCGGCTGTCGTCGATCAGCATGTCGGCGCCCATCATCACGATCGGCAAGGTGTTGCGCACGCCAATGTTGGCCTCAGCAAAGGCCAGCAGATTCCCCGGAGCGGTGGAAGAGGGGGCTGGGACGTTTGATCCGTTGATGGTGATCTTGCCCCCCTCTCCCTGGGCGTTCAGGAAGATGGATCCGGGTGCTGAGCGGAGTGCGGGCAGCATCAAGGCCAGGGCATCCAACGATTCATTGATGGTGCCGGTGGCCTCATCCAGCAGTCCCAGTTGTTTGGCCTGCGCTAGCACCTCCTGTTGCTGGCTGTTGTAGAGCGCTTGCTGGGCAGGATCGCCTTCATAGCTAATAATCAAATCCTGAAGTTGGCGGTATTGCTGATTCAGGGTGGTGCCTAGATTGAGGTAGGCCAGCTGGGGCGGGGTGTTCTGCCAAAGCCGCTCTGGCACCACAACCCCCACGAGATTGGCAAAGAAGTTGTCGGTGCCTGCCGGCGAGGCCAGGATCTCGTAGACATAGGGGGTGCTCAGATCGAGCCCTAAGGCCAGAAGCTGATCGCTGGCCAGTCGCTGGCCGGGTAGCAGCAGGGACGGCAGGGGTGCGTTGAGGGCGACACGTTGCTGGTCAAGGGTGCTGTCCGCCGGCACCGTCCACAGCTTCAGATCGTGTTGCAAGCCAGCGGTGACCTGGGCTGTGCTGTCGATTGTGATCGTGTTGTTGGTGGTGTCGGTACTGCTGGAGACGCCAGGGAGTGGAATGGCCAGGGCAAGGCTGAATTGCGCCTCGGCTGAGCTGCGATCCTCCGGACCACGGGTTCCGAATTTGGGCTGGGCCCGCAGATCTACATTCGATCTGGCGAGTAGTTTGCTGCCATTGTTGATGCTGATACTGTTGGCATCTACCGTATTGGCTGTCGCTTCAGCTATGGCTTCGCCGAGGAGAATGACGCTGTTTCGACCATCAGCAGCGGTGCGCAACAGGTTGGGTACACCGGTTGGGCTGAGTCCAGACCACAGCTGGATGTTGCCGCCTTCAATCTGGACGCCGTCCAGCGATATCGACTGCGTTGGCTTGTTGATGGCCATCCCACTCGCCATTCCTCCGCCGATAACCCCAGACAAGGCGGAACTGGAACTGCTGATCGTGGCATTGCCGCTAGTGCTCAGTAGGACATCACCACTGTCGTTGATGAGCCGGCTGCCCTTCATGGCTTGAATGCCAGCCTTGGCGTTGTTGCTCAGGGTGGACGATCCCCATGTGATCCCAATCCCCGAGACCGCATCGAGGATGTTGAGATCAGTGGCGAAGATATCATTGGTGACGCTGAGATTGAGCCGGCCGGGATTCAGGCTGTCACCTGTGGCCCTGAGCGTGGCCTGATCACCGATCGTGATGCTGCCACCGAAATCTTCGCTGGTGTTGCCGATCGTTGTGGACGAAGGATTGATGGTGGCTCCCACCCAGCTGCCAGCGATGCTGCGGGTGTTGGCGTCCCCTCCGAAGGTCTGACCCGTCGTACTGTCACTCGCACCCCATCGGTTCTTGCTGAGTCGATTCGCCGAGGCCAGGTTGAGCTGGGGGGCCACCACACTGGCGTTCTGGCCCACCTGAATTTGCCCTTCGCTGGCGATGGTGTTGTCGGTGCCCGCACCACCACCGGCTATGCCGAAGGCCAGGCCCACGGCGATGGCAATTGCTTCGGCGCGGCTGTCGATCTGCTGGTCGTTCGTCCCGTCCCGGTTGCTCTGATCCGCCGTGGCCTGGATGGTGATGGCCTCCGTGGCCGTGAGGTCGGCGTTGTCGCCGACCGAGCTGCGTACGGTTTGATGGGTGTTGGCTTTGCTCTGGGCCCCGGCGATGGTGAGCGCGAAGCCTGCCCCCACCCCCAGCCCGGCACTCACCGAGTCGGCGTGGATCGTGTCCTGGCTGGTGGCGGCCAGGCTGATGCGCTGGGCTCGTCCCACCACACCATCCCCGAGCCGGGCCTCCAGTTCGGGATCACCGGATGCGGTGCCGAGGGTGCTGTGGGCTTGGAAATAGCCGAAGCCGAGGGACGCCGTGCCTGAGCCGGTTCCCTGGCCTCCGTAGGCGCTGGATTCCAAGGTGTTGGTCGCGTTTGCCAGAACCTGCAGCTCCCCCTGATCGGCCTGCAGGCGCCCGGCGTTCACCAGGGTGCGGGTGGAGCCATCGACCACGGCGTCCGCCGTGTTGACCACTGCCGCGACCGCGAAGGTGGCTCCACCGGCGGCGGTGACAGTGATGGCCTGGGAGCGGGCCACCTGGTTGCGTCCTTGGCTGAGCAGCTTCAGATCACCGCTCGCCCGCAGCGAGGGGTTGCAGGCAGGGTCCACCGATCCGCTGGCATTGGCTGCCACCACCAGGGTGTTGTCGGTGCTGATGGTGTTCTTCACCACGGCAGCGCCCACGGCGATGCCGCCTGTGGCCGCTACGGCGGCTGAGATGGCCACGATCTGGCCATCGAGACTGGCGCCCCTGGTGTCGCTGGCGCTGGCCACGCCAGTGCTGCTCACCTCGGGGCTGAGGCTGCCGCTGGCCAGCAGCAGGGTCCCGGCGGTGGGGTCAGCGCCGCTCACGTTGATGTTCGCCACGGTGAACCCCACCCCTTGGGCACCCTCTAGCCGCACCCGGGCTTCGGGGTTCTGCTGATCGGGTGACAGGGCAGTGGCCTCGATCCCCAGGGCCGCCCGGGCCACCCCATTGATCGCGTCAGCGAGCTGCTGCATCTGCGCCACGGCATCCAGGCTGGTGAAGCTGCAGTTCACCTCCACACTGCGATCGCCCTGGGCCAGGATCAACGTCACGCGATCGCCGATTCGTAGTGCGTCGCTGCTGAACAGGTCGGTCAGTTGGGTGACATCGGGCGAGGCCAGCTGTGGTGTCGTCTGCAGTAGTACGGCTCCGGCGGCGACGCCGGCACTCAGGTCCACCGCACCCTGCAGGGTGGTGGCCACCTGGTTTTTCACCACGGAATCGACACCGGCGCCACCGCCCGAGAGGGCGAGGGCGCCCCCCAGGGCCGCCGCCACCGGAATGGCCTCCACGTTGCCGATGACCGACCGCCTATCGACGGCGCCGGCGACCAGATGGCGCTGGGCTTGCAGCGCCGATCGCTGCTGGGCGGGGATGGCAGCACTGGCACCATCGTTGATCGTGACCGTGATGCTGTTGTCGATGCGGTTGTTGTTCTGGGCGGCGCCCACCGCCAGGGAGACCCCCGAGGGGTTGAAGGTGGCGCTGAGGGCGCCGCCGTCGGTTTTGGCCCGGCTTACCTGGCTATCACCCGTGGCGGTGATGATCAGATCGCCGCCGGAAATCAGCGTGCTGCCCGTGCTGTTCGCCGCGATGGCCTGGGCGATACGTGAATCATTGAAGGCTCCCGCGACGCTGCCGCTCACGAAGCCGGTGGTGAGGGCGATACTCACCGGGACCGCCATTGCGTCGTAGCTGGTGGTGCTCTGGCTGGTGAGGTTCAAGTTGCCACCGCTGCTGAGGCGGCTGCGGCTCACGGAGTTGCGCACTTCCGCCTTGTCGGCCGAGTCGTCTATCGAGTCCACGCCGATTAGGTTCTGCGTTCTCACGGCGCCCACGGCAACGCTGCCGCCGCTGGGGGTGAAGGATCCTGCGCCGACGCCTGCGCCCACACCCGCTTTCAGCTGCTGATCACTGGAGGCGTCGAGGCCGATCGCGCCTGTGGTTTTCAGATCCACGTCGTCAACGTCAATGAGCACATCTCCGAGGACGGTGTTGATCGCATCGGCGCCACCGCCGGAAAGGGCGATTCCGGGTCCCGCGGAGAACGACAACGCCAGCGAAACCGCGGCGGAAGTGGCCTTGATCGACGCCGCTGGATCCAGTGGATTGGGCCTGCTCTTGGCGGCGGTTACCGCCAGGCTGGCTAGGGATTTTGCCCCGCCCCTGATCCCCCGCACGCGGCTCGTCACCCGATCGTTCAGGGTGTTGCGTGCCAGGGAGACACCGATTGCACAGCTGCCAGAGACGGAACCGCCGTAGCTAGCGCCCAGGGCGGCTCCCCAGGCGGTGGCTTCGATCGAGGAGGTGTCCGTGGCCTGCACTGTCACGGCGCTGGCCTCAAGCATGGTGCTGGTTGTGGAGTCTGGTTGCTCCTGTCCCAGGCTGGCGAGCAGGGTCTGCAAGGTCCGGTTGGTGGATTCGGCCCCGGCGCCGCTCAGGGCAATGCCGACCTGGTTGGCGACGCCAAGAGCAGCCCCAAAGCTGTCCACATAGGCCGTGATCGTGCTGCTCTGTTCGGCCTTGAGCGTGAGATCGCCCGCCAGGTGCAGGTTGCTGCCGCTGATGCTGGCTTGCAGCAGGTTGCCCTTTCCAGACCAGCCCTCCTGGCTCGGTACCGGGTTGTCATAGGGCTTGGGATCGCCACCGCTGACGCCGCCGTTGCCCTGGGTTTCGCCGATGAAGTTGCGGCTCAGGGCCACGCCGATGGCAGCAGCGGCGGCTGAATTGCCATCACCAAAGGCCAGGGTGGCGGCGATCGCATCCACTTCGCTGTCGATGGTGGTGCTGTCTGTGGCCCTCACGGTCAACGTTCCGTCGATCGGCGCGCTTTCCACGCCGAGATCGCTGCCTTCGATCAGGGACTGGTTGGTCCCGAGGATGGTGTTGAAGCTGCGGGCGCCGCCTCCCGCCAAACCCACGGCCAGGCCTTTGGCCACCGCCCCACTGATCGCCACCGCCACCGACGTGGCTTGGACCGTGCCGGTGCTCGCGCTGCTGACGGCGACGGATCCCGCACTGCTCACCCCCCCGGTTCCGTTGACGTCGTGGCGGAAGCCCTGCAGCGCGGTCTTCTGCTGGCGGATCAGGGTGTTGTCGGCCAGCGACACCCCCACCGCCGGTGCAACGGAGAGTTCGGCGGCGGGCGCCACACTCACCGCCAGGGCTGCCCCCCAGGCGGTCGTTGTCAGGCTGCTGGTATCGCTGGCGCTGATCTGCAGGCTGGGTTGGTCGGCCGTTGCGGCGCCCGCGGCGCCGCTGATCGTCAGCTCAGCCCCCGCACCGGCTCCGACCACCTCGGCCGTCAGGCTCTGGCGGATGGTGTTGGTGGCCTCGGCCCCGCCGCCGCTGGCGCTCACACCCACCGAGCCCGCGCTGGTCCAGCCGATGGCCGCCGCCGTGGCGCCCACCGTGGCCGCGAGGGTGCTCCCCTGGGTGGCGCTGACGGACAGCTGCCTGGCGCGCAGGGCGTGCACTCCGGCCTGGCCGTCGCCACCGCGCAGGGACGCCCCGATGGCAAGTCCTTCGCCGCTGGCCGCAGGCCCGTCGCCGTTCACCCCGAGGCGGTTGCGGGCCACGGAGCCGCCGATCGACACGGCCCCGCCCGAACCGGTGGCTTTGCCCTGGCCGGCCCCAGCGACCGCTTGCACCTGGGCGGTGATCCTGTCGTTCGATGTCCCCGAGAGGGCTATAGCGCCCTTGGCCGAGATCGTGTCGGCCTGCAGCAGAGCCTGGCTTCCACCGCTGAGGCTGTTGATGGCGTTGGCACCGCCTCCGGCCAACCCCAGGGAGAACTTGCCGCCGATGGCGGCGCCGATCGCCACCGCCACCGAGGTGGCATCAATCGTGCGGGTGTTGACGCTGCTGAGGCTCAGATCTCCCGACACCTCAACGCTGTTGAACCCCTGCAGGGCAGCGGTGCCGGCCCCACTGAGGCTGTTGCTGGCCACCGCTACGCCAACGGACGGCGCCAACGACGCAGCGGCAGCTTCGCCGGCATAGGACACCGCCAGGGAGCCGCTGCCCACATTGGCGTTGATGGTGCCCTGGCTGATGCTGGTCAGGCTCAACCTGCCCCCCAGCCGGAGCGTGCCCTCGGCACTGCCGGTCTGATTTGAGAGCCGCCCCACCGCCGCTGTGGAGGACACATCAAGGGTGTTGCTGGCACCGGCGCCTGCTCCGGAGAGGGCCGCCACCCCACCGGACGCGCCGGAGCTCACCCCGACCGCCATCGAGGCCGCCGCCACGCTGGTTTCGACCAGGTCGGCGCTGGCGCTGGCAAGGCTGAGCGCCCCCTGCAGATCCACCGTGTCGGCCTGCATCTCGGCGGCCACAGCGCCGCTGAGCGTGTTCGACACCTCCACAGCACCGATGCTGGCGGCACCACTGGGGTTGGCGGACCGTCCGCGGGCGATGGCCAGGGCTCCCGCGCCGAGGCGGGCGATCAATTCACGGCTACGGCTGCCCTGGTCCTGGGCATCGTCGTTCCCGCTGCCGGCCTTGATCGTGGCGTTATTGCCACCCTTCACAGTGCCGGCCTTCACCGTGGCCGTCACCGGAGCCGTGATGGTGTTGGTGCTGCCGGCACCCCCACCGGCCAGGGGGAAGGCGCTGCTGCCCTCGGCGTAGGTGAGCGCCAGGGCAAGGGCAAAGGTCTGGATCCGGGCCAGGTCTTGCGCTTCCACGGTCAGCTGATTGGCCACATCAAGCACCTGATCGCTGCCGAGGTCCACCGCGGCGTTGACGGCGGCCTCAATGGTGTTGTGGCTGCTGGCGGCTCCCACACCCACTGCCGCCGCGGTGCTGCCAGCGCGGGAGACGGTGAGGCTGTCGCCGGTGGCCTCGCTCTTGAGTTGCCGCTCGTCGCCGGCATGAATCGTCAGCGAGCCCAGCTTCAGGGTTTTTGTTGTGTTGGCAAGGGCCAGAGTGCTGATGCCGGCCGTGATGGCATCGCGAATGGTGTTGTGGCTCACGGCCAGGCCCAGGGAGCCGCCGGCAGCGGCGGCCTGGCCTGTCGGGGAAGAAAGGTTTAGCGAAACGGCGAATCCGCCGGCGAAGCTGGCGATGTTGCCATCGGCCGCGAGATCAGGCTGCCCTTTTTTGGCCTGGGCCGTGATCGTGGTGGCACCGCTGCTGTTGTAGTCGGTGATGTTGTAGATGCCGGCCGTGATGCCGCCTGTGAGTTCATTGAACGAGAATCCACCGGCGAAGCTGGCGCTGAGGGCTGTGCCCTGCGCCCCCTTCGACTGCACAAATGTGATGGCGGCTCCGGCGGCATCCGCGATGATTCTGGAGAGATCTCCTCGTTCGGCTGTGAGGGTTGTTGACGAGGTGTTCATCACCCCACGACCCATGGGTTTACCCGCAACGGGATCGCCGATCACGGCCTGGAGGGGCCGATTGATGGTGTTGCCCGTGCCGGCTCCAACAAAGGCGCCACCGAAACTGTTGGAGAGGGCGGAGGATGTGGCGCTCAGGGCGCCGGCGATGGCGTAAGCGCCGATCTGGCTGTTGTCGTGAGAGGAGAGGCTGAGGTCGGCAACGCGCAGGTTGGAATCGGCATCCACCTGGGCGTCCACGTTGCCGCTGATGGCGTTGTAGGAGGCGGAAGCGCCTACGGAGAGGGCAACGGCCGGGGACTTGTCCGCGATCGCCATGGCCATGGCGACATCGAGGCCGCCGGTGACGCTGAGGACCTGCTCGTTGGCCGTGGCGGCAAGCGTGACTGTGGCGCTGCCAGGCTCGCCGGCCGCTCCCGTGGTCGGGGTGATGGTGCTGTTGACGATGCGGGCCCTGATCGGATTGCTCAGGCTGTTCTGGGCACCGGCACCGGAGCCGGCGATGGCGTAACTGCCGAGGCCTGCCTGGGCGTTTCCCCCGGTCCCGGAGCCAGCGGCGGCGATGCTGACGGCGGTGAGATCGAGGTCGCTGCTCTCCGCCGTGAGGGTGATGGCGGGGGCGGCCGCAGCCTGATGGCTGAGGGTGCTGTCGGCCAGCTCAGCGGTTGTGGAGGTACTGAGGTCGTTGATCGCCACCGAGAAGCCGAGGGTGGCGGCAACGCTGGATGAAGTGGATGGCTGACCAGCTCCCGGGATCGGCTTGAACGGGTTGATGGCGAGGCCGAGGCTTCCGGCGATGGCAGTGGCATCGGCTCCATTCCTGGCCTTGAGATCAAGCTTGTGGAGGTTGCTGGCGTGGATACCGCTCACCCTCGATTCGATGGTTTTGGCCTGGATGGCATCCATCCCGTCCGGCAGGGGCGGATTGTCGAAATTGAAGGCCAGGGAGCCGGGGATCACCAGGGTTTTGGCTTTGTTGACGCCCACGGCGAGGCTGATGGCGCCGGCGGTAGCCAGGGCTCCGGCACTGGTGGCGGTGGCCTCAAGGCTCAGGGGGCTATCGCCGAAATCGAGGTTCTGGAAGGTGTTGCCCACCTGGCGCGCCATCTGATTGACGGCGGCGGCGCCGGCGATGGTGCCCTGGCCCGAATTTTCTTTGCGTTGGATTTGATCCGCAGCCTTGCCTGTGGGCTGGGTGGCGCCGTTCTTGCCGAAGGCCAGGGCGCCACTCCAGTTCTGCAGCTTGGTGTTATCGCTGGCGCTGGCGCGGATGCGGTAGGGCGCCGATCCCGACAGCCGAGAGGAGGAATCCGACGCTCCGATCGTGTTGGTGGCGCTGTCAGCCAGCTGCAGGACATTCACACTTCCTGCCGCGGCGAGCCCAAAGGACGTGATCCTGCTGCCCCCCCAATAACTCAGACTGTTGCTGGTGTTTTTGCTGAGATTCTCGTCAGGGGTTTGGAAGGTGCCGGCGGCGGAAACGGCCGTGATGCTGCCGCCCTGCTCGGCGACCAAGGAGAGGTTGGGATCGGTGCCGAGCTCGTCCGCGTTGGTGATCTCTAAGGGCGCATGGAGAAGGTTGTAAGTGCGTCGTTTGGATTGATTGATGATGATGGAGGTGCTGAGCCCCACGGCACTGCTGTATTGCAGAGCGCCGGCAACATCCACCTTGTTGGCAGCATCAAGGGCATTGAGTTCGGCCTGGGTCGCCTGGATTTTGGCCCCGTTTTCTACCGTAGTTCCGGTGATATTGCCATCGCCATAGGTGACCGTCACGCTGCCGGTGAGGCCAAAGTTTTCGGAGCTGCCGCCGCCCACCACCAGGCTGACAAGTTCGTTGGCTCCCTGGGTTGTGCCAGCGCTGTTCTTAACGCCGGATATGGCCTGTTTGTTGGAGGCTGTGAGGCTCCCTGTGAGTGCAATGTTGGCGTTACTGCCGATGGTCAAGGTGGCCTGGTTGCCAAGTTCCAGCAGCTGCAAGGAGGCGCCAATCCCGTTTTTACCGACGTTGCCCCAGCTGAGGAATTCCTGGAAGGCTGCCCCCCAATCCTCGGCGACACGCTTTGATCCCTTGGTGCCACCAAAGAAACTTGCCTTGCCTCCAATAAACCCACTGAAGACCCGATCAAGTCCGAAGTCCTGATGGAGCATGCCGGCGCCGAGCACCAGGCTGTTGTCCACCGTGTTGGTGATCGTGAGATTGAGGGCCCGGATGGTGCCGTTAAGTGACGTGGTTGCCAGGTTGTCCACCTGGCTGTAGTTCACTGAAATGGCGACGGCCAGGTTGCTTCCGGTTTCCTGGGAGCCATCGGCTTTGCTTTTTGTGGCCTTTCCTTTGTTTTTGATTGTGGCAAAGGAGTTGAAGCCGTTCTGCATCAATGTGCCGCTGATACTTGAAAGAGCCCCAACGGCATTGGCGGGGTTAGAGAAAAATTTCTTAGCCTGATCACCATTGCCGAAGGTGTCAAAGAAGAGGCTGGGGTAGGCAACGATATTGGTGATCGATACGTTAGGCAGGGTGGTGGATCCGGCCCTGGGCTGGATCGTGCCTTCCAGGGTGGATTTGGCGTGATTGGTCACCGTGTTGACGGCAACACCGACGGAGAGCACCCCTTTCTTGTTGTTGTCAAGGTCGGTGCTGGCTTCCGACCAGGTGTTGAGCAGAGTTTTGGTCTGGTTATTGAGTGTAACTGTCCCGGAGGACGTGAGGGTGGACGACTTGCCCAGGCTGATGGAGGCTTGATGGTCGATCACGTTGACGGCGACGGAGCCGGCGACGGAGCCATTGTCTTGGCTCTTGGTGAAGTTTTCATTATCTTTGCCTCCGACTTTCTTGATCGAATCCTTGAACTTGGTGCCGAGAAATGCACTGCCGCCGTTGCCAATGGCATTAAGCCCCAGCCAGGGATTGCTCGCATAGTCCCTGCTCTTGGGATTGCTGCCGGTGCCGCCGGAGGATTTGGCCTTGTCCTTGGCATCCACCTTGGTGGTGAGGCTGATTCCTGGCGCCGATACGGTGCTGGTGTTGGCGGGAGTATCGGCCTGCTTGAGCAGAGCTGTGGCGGCGGTGATCTGCTGCCCCCGCAGGGCAAACGGCTGGGAGTTGACGTATTGCAGCGCCTCGGTGGCCACCTGGTAGAGGTCGTTGCCGAGGGCGTGCAACTGGAACTGAACCCCCGGCGTGAGGCCAGCAATCGGCACCGACCCTTGGGATTGGCGCACACCGACCTGGAAGTAGGCCAGGGTGTCGGGATCGGTGGCATCGGCAAGCAGGAGTGGATCGGTGCCGGCGGCATCGCGGAACAACTCCACGGCGATGGGGTTGCCCTGGGCATCGCGCAGTTGGCGCAACCAGAGGCTGCTGCCATCGTCAAGGCCGGCCAGTTGCGACGGCGGTGCTGTGGTGTCGGTGGGGGTGAGGTCGGCGGCGGCGGCAGGGCCGATGGGGAGGGCAATGCCACTCAGGAAGGAGGCCGCCACCAGACTCCCATCGGCAATGGAATCGGGAAGCACCACGCCGTCCCAGCGGTTGCTGCCGCCCACGGCATTGCCCCCCTGGGCGGAGGCCAGGGCCGGCACGGAGACGGTGTTGGAATAGTTGGGGTCGGCGTAATACGTGAGCACCTGGCCGTTGAAGGCGCTGAGACCCGGCAGGTGCAGGGTGTGGTTCACCGGGTCCACGGTGCCGTTGGTGGTTGGATCGAACGTGAAGTGGGGCATCCCCACCTCAACCTTGACAGCTGCCAGCGAGGCGGCGGCAATGGTGCTGCCTTGATAGGTCCCGGAGCCGCTGGATACCCCGAGCAGTTGCAGTTGTTGGGGGTCGCTTGAGCGGCTGATGTAGGCGTTCGGGCCTGTGCTGGCTAACCAGGTGCTGGAGGAATTGGTAGGGGAGACGGGGAGGAGTGCGCGAAGTTCGCTGGCGCTGCTGATCACTAGGTCGGTGCTGCCGGTATAGACCCAGTAGGTGCCGTCGATGCCCGCTCCCGTGGTGGACTCCGCGTAGAGGGTCTGGCCTGAAGTGATGGTGGTGGTTGGGGCGGCCGTGGTGGCGTTGAGGAAGAGCTGGTCTGTGCTCGACAGGAAAAGGTTGGCGCCGATGAAGGAACCATCGCCAGTGCAGAACAGCCCCTGCTGCACGGCCGCGATCTGTTGGCTCACCAGGCTGTTGGGAAGGGCGGTGGCCGGTTCACCGTCGATGCCGTTCACCCGGAAGACAGGCCCGAGCCAGTTGGGAGCGGTGATGGCCTCGGCAACGGCCCTGAGGGCCAGTTGGGGGTCGGTGCTGGTGTCCCTGTGGTTGTCCTGGGTGGTGATCGCCAGCAGCGAAGCGGTTGGTTGTTGGCCCGTGGCCGGTGTCACCAGCAGGTTGGAGACCAGAAACCCATCGCCGGGTACCTGGGCATTGAACTTGATGGCGCTGTCGTTGAGGGGATCGGGGGCCACGGTGAGGTAGCCGCTGCTGGCGGTGGCGAAGGGCTGGCTCTGGAGGAACAGGGCGAGGGCTTGCCTGATCTCGCGGGTGTCGCTGGTCACCGTGGTGTAAGTGAACGGTGTGGCCTCACTGCCGTCCGCCCGGGAGATGGTGAAGGAGATCACATCACCAGAGTTGAAGGAGCCCTGGAGTAGCACCTGGCTGATCTGGGCCACGCTGGCGTTGGCGGTACCGGCGTTGACGCTGAAGGACACTCCGGCCTCGATCGCCTGGAGCAGAAGGGTGGAGGGGGAGCTGGGATCGGTGCTGGCCTGGAGGAACGCTCCGGTGCCGGTGCCGATGGCCTGGGCGGCATTCAGGGCGGTGATCAGCTGCTGCACTGCCTGCTGCTGAACCTCACCTGGTGAACCGCTGAGGCCGGCGAAGCTGTGGTTGAGGGTTTGGGTGTCGCTGCCGCTGGCGCTGTTCAGCAGGTGGAGCGTGAGGCTGTCGCCATTGCCGTAGGTGCCGCTGAGCTGCAGGGCCGTGCTTTGGGCCACCGGGGTGACGGCCGGGGGCGTGCCGCCAGCGGGCTCAAGGGTGAGCCGTGTGGTGGTGCCCAGTTCACCGCTGAGCAGGTGAACAGCACCGACGCCCAGGTCGGAAAACACGATCCAATTGTTGTCGACAACGTCGTCGGGATTGGCGGCAAGGGCGAGGCGGCCACGGCCGTTGGCATCGATTCCCTTTTTGATCAGGTAGTAGTCGAGCCCGGAGACCACCCCACCGATTGGAAAACTATCCTGGCCAGACTCTGCATCATTTTGAACCGTGTAGTTGACCACCTGCCCTTGGGAGAGACGGTTGTAGATGTCAATCTGGTCGGCTGGAATGAGGATTTCGGAGTGGGCAAGATCAACGGAGTCACTGGAACCGCCGTTGAATTGCAGGCCGCCTGAGATGTAAAGAAGGTGCTCGCTGCCCGTAACGCCGCTGGCGCTGATGGCCTGGGGCTGCCCGTTGGCGAGAACATAGTATGGTGCGTCAGGATAATTGGGATCCTGAAGGATCGCCGTGATCTGGAGTGGGGTATCAGTTTGGAGAAATGATTGCAGGTCCCAGCCCTCGACCGGATCGAACGGGAAGGTTGCATAGGCAGCGATGGTTTGCGGCTGATCGGCGAGGTATTGGTAGGTATTGCCATCACTCCAGAGCACCACATCGCCATCCTGGAAGGTAAAACCAGCCGTATTGCTGGCGACGTCAATCAGTTGGAAGGTGCCATCGGCCAGGCTTTCCACCCTGGCCACCGCGGTGCCGGCCTGATTCACCAGCAACAGCGAGCCATCGGTGTTGGTTGTGGTGGTGTAGGTGGAACTGGCGGCGAGGCCGGAAACGGTCACGGTGTCGCCGATGCCAAGTTGGGGGTTGGCGGCGAAACTCCAGGCCGGAGCCTGGGCGAAGCGTGAGTCCTGGAAGGGATGGATGCTCGGCAGATCAACCGGGGTGCCGCTGCTGCCGAGGAAGGTGTAGAGGTTGCGATCGGCAAATTGCACGACTTGACCGTTGTTGAGGCTCACCACCGGAGCGACGCTCTGGCCGGCGGCATCGGTGACCCTGCCCGAGGCGCTGACGCTATAGGACTGACTGGGTTGGTAGGCGGCGCTGATTTCTGGATCGACCACCTTGGGGGCGACTGAGCCGGGGGCTGCCCCTGACGTCAGCTGGCCATCGATGGTGATCAGGGCATGGGCGGTGTCCTGGTTTGCAGCACTCATGAGGGCGTAGGCGCCATCCACCCAGATGCTCGTTTTGGCGCTGGCGGAGCCGCTGGGTTTGCTGCTGGCGCCGATGGAGATGGAGTCGGCGGAGGTGATCGAGGAGGTGCGATCGAGGTCGACACCGCTATCGGTGGTGCCATAGACAACGCTCACGGCCAGGCCACTTTTCTTGCCGGAGGGTTTGCTCGGGTTGAAACCCAGGGTGGCGTTGGGACTGGAGTTGGTGGCAACCTGGGCTGAGGAGCTGAGCTTGTTGGTGGAGGTGCTTTTGATCTCCACCGTGCCAGCGGTGCTTGTGATGGAGGAGCCGGAGAACGAGACGGTCGAATCCGCAGCGCCAACGAGAACTGCTGCGGCAATATCGAGGGGAATGCCGATGCTGTTGGGATTCAGCAGTGATGCCGAATTGGAGATAAAAGCCTGGTTGGAAAGGTTGAGACTGACGTCGGATGTGGCCTTAACCTTGCCGGCATTGATCGAGGCGCTGTCGAAGTGGATGCCGCCGCTGAGATCGGCAACCTTCACACTGGCAGGCACGAGAAGATTCTGAAGACCATAGAGTGCCGTATTGAGGACCTTGTCAATCACGTACGAGTTAACGAATGCACTGAGATTTGGATTCTCCCCTGTGTACTCCAGATAGGGGTCAACGGAAACCTCTTGCGTGATGGAGAGTGCGCCAGCGTTGCTGGAGTTAGCGGCGAGAGTTGAGAGGTTGAGGGGGTGATCAATGGTGCCGAGATTGATGCTGCCCTGGCGCTGGGGGTTCCAGGTGAGCAGCGGTAGATCCTTGGTGGAGTTGGTGTCGGTGATTGTGATGTCACCGCCAAAGCTGGAAACGGTGCCATAGAGCGTGATGCCAGTGCTGACAGAGGCGCCGAAGTCTGCGACGCTGACCCCGCTGCTGTCTGATGCGAGCTGGATCCCATAGGCACTTGGGGTCTCATTAGGGGTGGATGGATCATCGAGATTGATCCCTCCAATGGTGAAATGCTGTCCTGTGATTTCGATTCTCTTTAGAGCGTTGCTAATGGCAAAGCTCGTGCTGAGATCACCAGAGATCGTGATGATGCCGGTGTTGGCTGTCCCCAGATTGCCGTTGATGCTGATGTTGCCACTGGCGTCGCGGACGCTGAGCAACCCGTCAGCGGGATTGAAGGAGGCTGAGGCGGTGCTGCCCAGCTGGCCCGTCCAATCGAAACCGGTGAGCAGGTCCTGGTAGTTAGGGGCGATCGAGCCCACGCTCTCCTCCAGGATCCAGTCGCTGCGGTGGCCGATGGCGTCCGCAAAGGTGGGATTGGTGGAAGCCGCCACATCGGCGCCGGTGAGGTTGGCCAGCCGTCGAACTAGGCGTTGCCCCGCCGTGTCCGCCGCCAGGTTGCAGCCGTAGAGAAGGATGTCGCCGTCCTCGGCGAGAAAGGAGCCGAGTTGGCGCAGCCAATCGGCGTTGCGACCCGCATTGCGACTGGTGATGACGGTGCCGCCAATCGCTAACTGGTCGCTCTGGCCATGGCTGAGTAGGTGCAACCGCCCCAGGGATCCGGGGGCGGTCAGCGCGCTGATTTGGCTGATCAGGCTGTAGCGGTCGGTGTTGGCCTGCAGGCGCACCACAAGGGCACCGGAGCGGGTCAGCTGGTCGGCCAGGCTGGCGAGGCTTGGATCGGTTTCGGTCAGGACGTAGAGATCGGCCCCGGTCCTGGATGGCGGAAGGGCGGACTGCCAAGCCAGGGAGCCCAGGTTTGTGGGGTTGTCGTTGGTCCACAAGGGGTTGAGGTGTCGATCGCTAACGATGGCGGCCCAGGCGTCCGGCCCAGTGGCCCACTCATTGATCCCGAAGGGGATGGGGTTGCTCATGTTTAAGGACCGTTTATGAATGATATTTTACACAACTATGCGCTTGAAATGCGCATCTGTTGATGGACGGAAACAATTGATTTTTACTGCCCATTGAAAATCAGAATGGCCGCCATGGATTGTCGGGTTTTCTGTCTATCTCGCCAAATTGTGTGCCTAGCGTTGCTTAAGTTATGGCCTTTCAGGGGCGAAATTGTTGACCATCTCGTCTTGCGCACCCAACTACGAGCTTGCGCAAGATCTGGCTGAGATCATTTTGCCTGAAACGAACCCCTTCCATAGCTTTCGATCATTGACCATGGATGGGGCCTTCCATCGCTTGCTTGCTACATCGCGAGGTCGGCTGCGCGACCAAAACCAGAGCGAGCTCCCCATAGGGTCCTCAGCCCAGCCAGCTGACGCCATGGTTCCTGCCATCGAAGTCCACCGGCCCTACGCCCTCGTGTCCCTCGACAACGACCAGCCGCTCTACGTCACCTGCGCCTGTCGTGGTGAAATCCGTGACGCCAACCGACGGCTCTGGCAAGGCGGCCTTCTCTTGCGGTACGTTCCGCTGCGCCAGCAGTCCTAACCTTGTCCTTGGCCCGTGCGACGCCACGCCGCTCCTTAGGATCCAACCAGCCAGCCGCTGCGGCCCCTGCCGCCCCCGAACCGTCCCATGGCCAGTGCCCCCGCCCCTGCCCTCGCCGCCTGGGAGGCCGTGATCGGCCTGGAGACCCATGTGCAACTCGGCACCGCCAGCAAGATCTTCACCGCCGCCTCCACAAACTTCGGCGATGACCCCAACACCCACATCGATCCGGTGGTGTGTGGCCTGCCCGGCACCCTGCCGGTGCTGAACCAGAAGGTGCTCGAATATGCCGTGAAGGCGGCGATGGCCCTGAATCTGCAGGTTGCCGAACACAGTAAATTTGATCGCAAGCAATACTTTTACCCCGATCTACCTAAGAACTATCAGATTTCCCAGTACGACGAGCCGATTGCCGAGCATGGCTCGATTGAAGTGGAGGTAGCGGAAAAGGGTAAGGAAACCTACCTTAAGACCATTGGAATCGAGCGTCTTCACATGGAGGAAGATGCAGGCAAGCTGGTCCATGCCGGCAGTGATCGCCTGGCGGGGAGCACCCATTCCTTGGTGGATTACAACCGGGCCGGTGTCGCCTTGGCCGAAATTGTCTCGAAGCCGGATCTGCGCACCGGCCGCGAGGCGGCTGAATATGCCTCGGAGATTCGTCGCATCATGCGTTATCTGGGTGTGAGTGATGGAAATATGCAGGAGGGTTCTCTGCGTTGTGACGTGAATATTTCGGTGCGGCGCGGGCCTGACGCACCATTCGGCACCAAGGTGGAGATTAAGAATATGAATTCATTTTCTGCGATTCAGAAGGCCTGCGAATATGAAATTCAACGTCAGATTAAGGCCTATGAAGCCGGTGAGCCGGTGGTGCAGGAAACCCGCCTCTGGGACGAGTCCAAGCAGCTCACCAAGAGCATGCGCTCCAAGGAAGGGGCCAGCGACTACCGCTACTTTCCAGATCCCGATTTGGGCCCGATCGAGGTGAGTGTCAGCCAACGGGAAGCCTGGCGCGCTGAACTTCCGGAGTTACCGTCTGCCAAGCGCCATCGCTATGCCGATCAGTTGGGGCTGTCGATCTATGACGCCCGCGTCCTCACCGATGAACGGCCGATGGCGGAGTACTTCGAAGCGGCTGTGGCTGCGGGTGCTGACGCCAAATCGGTGGCGAATTGGGTCACCGGAGATATCGCCGCCTATGTCAATTCCCAGCGGCTTTCCTACACCCACCTTCCCCTACGGCCCGAACAGCTGGCCGAGTTGGTGAACCTGATTGATCACGGCACCATCAGTGGCAAGATCGCCAAGGACCTCCTGCCGGAGTTGCTGGAACGGGGCGGATCGGCCCAGGCGATTGTCGAGGAGCGGGGTTTGGGAATGATCAGTGATCCGAAGGCGATCGGTGAGATCGTGGCCGAGTTGCTGGCGGCCCATCCCGAGGAGGTGGAAGCCTTCCGGGGCGGCAAGACCAAGTTGCAGGGGTTCTTTGTGGGTCAACTGATGAAGCGCACCGGCGGTCGCGCTGATCCCAAGCTGGCCAATCAGATCTTGATCAAGGCGTTGAACGGCGAAGCCTGATCTTTTGGCTAGCCGTTGGAGAGGAGGAGCAGTTGGAGAAGCAGCCTTGAGGAGATTGGGTTGATGAATCCCGATCTCATGGAGGGTCGACTTGATGGTCGGCCAGGCCTTGTCTGATGGCTTCGCAGAGGCCTGTGTCGTCCATGCCATCGGGGTTGGGGAGGATCCGATCCGCCCGTTGGCGTCGATCGGCCTGGGGCCACTGGGCCGCCAGCCGTGCCTCGGCCTCATCGGCCCTGAGGCCATCCCGAACCATCAGCCGCCGGCGCTGTTCAATGTCGCTGCAGTCCACTAGCCACACCTCCGTGCAGAGTGACTCCAGCCCGGCCTCAAAGAGCAGCGGGATCATCAGTACCATGGCGGGTTCCGTCGCCAGGTTCTCCAGTTCCAGCGCGAAGCGTTGACGCACCAGAGGATGCACCAACCGCTCCAGCCAGCGTCGTTCCTCAGGCTCGGCGAACACGATCCGCCCCAGGGCGGCGCGGTCGATCGCCTCGACAGTCCCCACAGGGGTGGCCACGGCGCCACCCCAGCGGTTCAGCACCGCCCGGGTGGCTGCCGTTTCCGGTGCGAGGGCCTCACGGGCATACCGATCAGCATCCAGGACGGGCAGGTGGAAGTGCTCCGCCAGCAGGTGCCCCACCCTGCTTTTGCCGGTGGCGATGCCCCCGGTGAGGCCAATGCGGCGTTGGGGTGGGGCTGGCATGGCTTAGAGCCGCAGATCGGTGGTGACCACCAGGCTGGTCACCCCAACCAAGTTGAGCTCGAAATCGGCCTTGCGATCGCCATTGATGTCGCCGCTCAGCAGTTCATTCTCCAGCCTTAATTCGCCGGCAACACCACTGAAGGCAAGGCCGGCAATGTAGCGGAAGTTTTGGTTTCCGGCGAGGACCGTGTTGGAGTCAATCCCGTTCAGGTCGAGGAAGTCCTGGCCACTGGTGAAGTCGGTGATGCTATCTCGGTTGCCCATGCCGAGGCCGATCTGATTCACCTGGCTGTACACGTAAGTGTCCCGTTCGCTGCCACCGGTCATGCGATCAGCTCCCAGGCTGCCAATCACGCGATCCGTCCCGCTGCCGGCATTGATGACATCGTTGCTCGTGCTGCCGGTAATGGTGTCATTACCCTCCAAGGCATCGATCAGCAGGTTCCCTCCGAGCAAGGTGGTTTTGGAGAAATCCAGGGTGTTGGCTAGCCAGTTGCCGAGGAGGCTGACCACGCCTGTGGTGCCCGTGGCATCGATCTGTTCGATGCCGTTGGCGGCACCGAATTTCCCCAGGTTGATCTCCACATCGCCGGGGCCCACGGCCAGGATGCGATCCACCCCGGTGGTGCCGTTGTCGATGAAGGTGTCGACACCGGAGAACAAATACCAACCACTCGCGTAGGTGCCACTTACGAGATAGGTGTCGCCCCCATTGCCGCCATTGAGGCGGTCATCACCGCCGCCGCCGATGATTGTGTCGGCGCCGCCGCTGCCGGTGATCGTGTCGTTGCCGTAGTTGCCATCGATGCGCAGATTGGATCCGATCAGGGTGGCTTTGGAGAAATCCAGCAGGTCCGAACTCCAGTCTGCTAGCAAGCGCACCAGTCCCGTGGTGCCCGTGGCATCAATCTGTTCGATGCCATTGGTGGCGGTGAAGTTGCGCAGGCCGATGTCCACATCGCCGGGCCCTACGGCCAGGATCCGGTCGACTCCGGTGGTGCCGTTGTCGGCATAGGTGTCGAACGCCGAGAACAACTCCCAGTGGCCGGCTGCGTTACCGCTCACGAGATAGGTGTCACCTCCATTGCCGCCATTGAGGCGATCTTCCTCGCCGCCACCGGTGATCGTGTCGGTGCCGGCGCTGCCAATGATCGTGTCGGCGCCCTGGCTGCCATCGATGCGCAGATTGGTTCCGAGGAGGGTGGCTTTGGAGAAATCCAGCAGGTCCGAACTCCAGTCCCCCAGCAAGCGCACCAGTCCTGTGGTGCCTGTGGCATCGATCTGTTCGATGCCGTTGGTGGCGCTGAAGCTGCGCAGGCCGATGTCCACATCGCCGGGCCCTACGGCCAGGAGGCGATCCACACCGGTGGTGCCGCTGTCGGCATAGGTGTCGAAGGAGGAGAACAACTCCCAGCCGCCGGCGGCATTGCCACTCACGAGATAGGTGTCGCCCCCATTGCCGCCATTGAGGCGATCTTCCTCGCCGCCACCGGTGATCGTGTCGGTGCCGGCGCTGCCAATGATCGTGTCAGCGCCGTGGTTCCCCTCGAGGCGCAGATTGGCTCCAAGGAGGGTGG
>CAIOCZ010000169.1 GCA_903856805.1 uncultured cyanobacterium
CTAAGCGGCCGGCGACGTTTCCACGCCCCCCTTCGTCGTTAGGGTCTCTGCCTCTTCATCCAGGGCCGCCGCCGATTCAGCAGCGGCCTTGCCGGCGGCAAGCTTGGCGGCCGCGGCCAGCGGCTTCATCGAATTGGCTGTCACTTCCGATCCCTCGGTCAGTTTCTGACGGGTGAGTTTCTCAATCACCTCCTTGGCTTCAGGGTTCTGCTCCAGCCAACTGATGGTGTTGTCACGCCCCTGCCCGATATTGTCACCGTCGTAGCTATACCAAGCACCCTTCCGGGTCACAACGCCAGTTTCTTCGGCCAAGTCCAGCAGACAGCCCAAGGTACTAATGCCGCGACCAAACAGAATGTCGAACTCGGCAATACGAAATGGGGGGGCGACCTTATTCTTGGCCACCTTCACCTTGGCACGAATTCCATACTCCTCGGTGCCGCGCTTGAGGGTCTGGATACGGCGAATATCGAGACGAACAGACGCGTAAAATTTCAACGCGTTGCCGCCGGTGGTGGTTTCCGGATTGCCGTAGGTCACACCGATCTTCTGGCGGAGCTGGTTCAGGAAAATCACCGTACAGCCAGATTTACCAATATTGCCGGTGATTTTGCGCATGGCCTGGCTCATCAATCGAGCCTGACTGCCGACGGCAAGATCCCCCATCTCTCCCTCGATTTCCGCCCGCGGTGTCAAGGCGGCCACGGAGTCAACCACCACGATGTCGACGGCAGCGGAACGAACCAGTTGATCGACGATCTCCAGGGCCATTTCTCCGGTGTCCGGCTGCGACACCAGAAGATTCTCGATGTCGACACCCAGAGCGGCGGCATAAACCGGATCGAGCGCATGCTCCGCGTCCACAAAGGCGGCCACGCCACCGCGTCGCTGCACCTCGGCGATGGCATGCAGCGTGAGGGTGGTTTTGCCGGAGCTCTCCGGCCCGTACACCTCAACCACGCGGCCCTTGGGATAGCCGCCCCCCAGGGCAAGATCCAGGGTGAGGGCACCGGTGCCGATCGTTTCCACCCGCATGCGCGAGGCATCGCCCAGGCGCATGATCGAGCCCTTCCCAAAATTGCGCTCGATCTGGCTCAGCACCAGCCCGAGGGCCTTATCGCGCTCCGCGACGGCCCGGGCATCGCCGGCGGCCGCCGCGGACGCCATCGATCCGGAGGAGGAAAGGGAAGAAGCAGCGGCCTTGGGATCGGCAGGCATGGCGAAAAGGAAAGCGGTGGAACAGGCCACCGGCGACTGGCGCCGGACAGCGGAGGGGATGCCGAAGGCCCGGAAGCCATGGCCATCCTGTGACCTCTGGGACACAAGTGCCACCAGGCGGGGCCAGCAGCTCAAGCGCGTGTAGTACGGACGTACTCTAGCGGGTCAGGGCCAGGCCGCCAAGGGGGCGGCAAAGGAGCCTGGCTCCAGCCAGGTGATGCCCTGATCCGCCAAGCCATGGCGATCCCCGGGCGCCAGATAGCCCCAACTGACCAGAAAACAACGCACCGCTTCCAGGCCCGGCGTGGTACGCACCTGCTCCAACGTGGGACGGCGATCCTCCACGAACCAAAGCGAGCGCGGACAGGCCGTCGCGGCCTGGGCCGCCAGCAGAGCGGCCAGCACCTCAGGCTTGCTTCCCTGCTCGTGGCCGTAGATCGCCAACGGCCGCAGCTCCGCCGCCGCCAGCAGCTGGGCGGCGAAGGATCCGCCCTTGGTGGTCAGCACCACCCAGTCCGCCCCCTCCTCGCCCAGATGGGTCAACCGCTGCTCAACCCCGGGAAAAAACCGGTGGAGCGCCAGCCAGGCGGGACGATCCGCCGCGATGGCCTGACGACGCACCTGCTCCAGGGCCTGCTGCAGCGATGCCGGCGACCACCCCCAGCGGTCCAGGGCCAACGCCAGGGCCCTGTCGTAGTGCGCCAGGGTGCCCATGAGGTCGAAGGAAGGGCGACTCAACTCAGCCGCCAGCAGCACCATCTCCCAGCCCTTGTGAATGCGCGGCCGAAGCTGGGAAAAGGCAAGGGGAGCCTCTTCCGGTAACCGCAACCCTGGCGCCAACCCCTGGGCCGCCCGCCGCGCCGACCACCAGTACTCCGCCATGCCATCGACCAGAACCCCGTCGAAATCGAACACCAGCAGGGGAGCCGGAGTCACAGGCGCATGACGGCAGTGGGGAAAAACTGGGCCGCTAGGATTCGAACCTAGGAATGGCGGGACCAAAACCCGCTGCCTTACCGCTTGGCGACGGCCCAATACAGCCACGGAACAACCGTGGGGCCGGCCAGGTCAACCTTAAAAGGTGAACTGGACATCGACCGGACACTGCGCCTTGGCGAGTGCCTAGCTAGTTACCCATAGCGTCGGGGCCTTCGTCAACCGAGTCCACGGGGAGAGCCTCCAGGACTCAGGGAGGAAACACCCTCAACCGTTGCTGCTGACCACGCCCAAACACGGCACTGCGAAGGCGGTAGCGCTCCACAAGCTCGGCCTGAATCTGACGCACCCGGTCGCTGCGCGGCAGCAACTCGACAGGACGCCCCTGGGGCAACACCACCTGCTCCACCGCCAGGCGGCATTCCTCAAATCCGGCATGGGCATCATCCAGGGAAGGCCCACCTGTGTCCGCCTCGGCCAGGGGAAGAGCGTCACCCTGACGGCGCTCCAGAAGACGCTCCAAGGCCCGCTGCAGCTGGTGCAGGGTATCCGATTTGATGACCAGGATCGGCAGGCCTCGCGCCCTTGCCTGACGCCTCAAGGCGGGATCCTGGCCCAGGGCGCCCCGCAGACTCAGCAGCACATCAGCCTGCTCCGGTTCAGCCACCACCTGAACCCCCAAATCACGACTGCGCACCGCCTCCTCAAGATGGCGCTGGGGTAACCCCACCGCACACACCCGCAGGGGCTGGTGGAGAGGGAGGGGTGGGGGGATCGCTCCCTGCGGGCGGGGCGGGCGGGACGGGGCCAAGGGATCGGGCAGAGGCACCGGCGCCAAGCGGCGGGGGGATCGCGGGGCCACAGCGGACGGAACCCCTGGGGGTGCCGGCGCCAAATCGCGCAACTGCAGCTGGCCGTCCTCGCCCAGCTCCCGAACTTGGGGCCTGGAGGTCTGTCCTCGCAACAGCAGATCCACCGTGCTGGCCACATCGCCATGGACCAGCCAACGGTGACGGCTGTGCATCTCGACGGCCAACGGGAACGTGGGCTCCGCCGCCCGCTCCAACACCGTCTTCTGGCTGCGGCGACGTCGGGCCTCCTCATCTCCGAGGGTGACGGCCTGAATCCCCCCCACCAAATCGCAGAGGGTGGGGTTCTTGATCAAATTGGTGAGTTCATTGCCATGGGCGGTGGCCACCAGCATCACCCCCCGCTCGGCAATGGTGCGAGCGGCCTGGGCCTCCAGTTCGGTACCGATCTCATCGATCACAATCACTTCCGGCATATGGTTTTCCACCGCCTCGATCATCACCTGATGCTGCAATTCGGGTCGGGACACCTGCATGCGCCGAGCCCGGCCAATGGCGGGATGGGGGATATCACCATCGCCGGCGATTTCGTTGCTCGTGTCTATCACCACTACCCGACGCTGCAGATCATCGGCGAGCACCCGGGCAATCTCCCGGAGGGCGGTGGTCTTGCCCACTCCGGGGCGGCCCATCAACAGCAGCGACTGACCCCGATCCAGGAGATCTCGCACCATCGCGACGGTGCCGAACACCGCGCGTCCCACCCGACAAGTCAGACCAACAATGGCCCCGGTTCGATTGCGGATCGCACTGATGCGATGCAGGGTCCATTCAATTCCGGCTCGATTGTCACCACCAAAAGCTCCCAAACGGCCGACCACGGCCGCGAGGTCGTCACGGGTGATCGGCGTCTCGCCAAGCTCCACAGCCCGACCGGGATAGCGCGCCTCCGGCACCCGGCCCAGATCCAACACCACCTCCAGCAGCTGACTACGCAGGTGGGGATCGCTCAGGGCCTGCTGAACGGCGACAGGTAGAACCTCCAGCAGCCGTTCCAGATCATCGGTGACACGCTGGGGAACGGGCAGGCTCGCAGGGACGGACGGGGACAGCAGCGGGCAAGGAGCAATCTTGGGGTGTTCTAACCCCGAACGCCCAAGCGCCGCGCAGGTTGGATTATTCCTGGGAGGGCCTGGATCAACGCTGGAGCCAGGGGGCCACCAAGGCCCGGGCTAGCACCAGGGCCTGGGGCCAGAGATCCTCCGCCTCCCCCAGGGAGACCCCGCGGGCCTGGGCCGCCAGCAGCAGGGGCTGCAAGCGTCGGCGCGCCACGCTGCCAAAACCAACGCCCGCCACCCTTGCGGCTAGGGCCGGCTGCCGCGCCAACAGGGCGAGGGTGCGGTCATTGGTACCTCCGGCAAGCTGCACCGGCCCCGGCGGAACCAAGCCTCCCAGCCGCGCCAGCAGCCCTACCGCCGCGTGGGCCGTGCCTGCCCCCACATCGCCACTCATTGGTCGGCCGTCGAGTTGCCAAAGGGGCGCGAAACCAGCAGCGCGCACCTGGGCAAAACGGTTCCAAAGCTCATCCACGAGGCGGTCGACACCCGCTCCGGAGCCGCGCGCCTCGGAGGGGAATGGCGCCCTATCCACCTCCAACCCAAGGCTCACCGCCAGGCGCCGCAGGGGAATCCCAGCGGACCGCACCTGATCCAGCCGTGCCGCAAAGGCCCCAGGTCGGCCGATCCGGGTGTGGAGTTCGATCGCATCCGGGCGCAGGTCGGCCAGTAACGGAGCCACCGCTGCGGCCGGCAGCAACTGATCCCGCTCCTCGATCAGCCCCAGGGGGCAGGCCGGCAGGCAGCGGCCGCAGCCATAGCAACGCTCCTCCAGCACTCCGGAGACGGCGCCATCGCGGGCCCCTGAGAACCTGGAGATCGCCCCAGGCTGGGGCCCTAGGGCCGGAATCGCCAGGGCAGGACAGACCCGTTCACAGGGCCTAAGGCAATCGGAAGGGCAGCGGGCCGGGTCGAACCAGGCCTTACGGAAATGGGGATCGGCCCCATCGCTCAAACTCACCATCACCCACGGCCGGGCCGCGCCGCGGGCCTCGGCCCAAGCAATGCCCCGCCGCGCCGCGGCCACCACGGCGGGATCGGCGGCCAGATCCAGGCAATGAACCCCCGCCAGGCTGTAAAGACCTGCCAAGTCCTCAATGGCAGCCAGGTCCTGATTGCTGGCGCCACCGATCCATTTCACCCAGCGCCCCCGGGCCAGGGCCTGCTCGGCAAGGGGAGTGGGGGAACCGGGGTCGATGGCAAAGGCTGGCGTGAAGGTCCATCATCCCAACCATGGCGCCAGGCCCGGCCTCCCCTCTCCAGTGCTGCCGCCGAAGCAGCGCCGCCTCCGAGAGGGAATGCGCCCCCCAGAGCCTTCAGCCGCTCTCGTTGGGCACCAACTCCCCAGTGGTGGCGGGGAGGGGGACACACCCAGGGGAGGCCACCGCCTCACTCAGCCCAAGCGCCCTGGCGAGCCAAGGGGCCGTGACACCCCCCAGGCCCACCGTGATCATGATCGTGAGAAACACCAAGCCCTTGAGGGCACCAGCCGCAGCCATGCCGGCTTGCTGCAACTGGATGGCAAAAAGGCTGGCCACGGCGGCGGTGACGATGCCACGCGGGGCGATCCAGCTGGCCAACAACTTCTCGCGCCAGTTCAACGGCAACCCCATGCCCGCCGTCATCACCACCAGCAGCCGCAGCACCATCAAACCCAGCACGCACCCCACCCCGCCGAGCCCCAAAGGACTCAGCTCCTGCCAGGACACATCAGCCGCCAGCAGGGGGAACAACACCGTGATCGCCAGCATCGCCATTGGGGAAATCAACGCCTCCAGGGATGCGGCGGCGGAATCCAGGCGCAAGCCCACCACCACTCCAGCCGTCACCGCTGCAGGTAGTCCGGCCTCGGGCAGCAGGACATTGCAGCCACTGAACAACAAAAACAAGGTGCCCAGGGTGAGCTGGAGGGAGAGGGCAGCGGATGCCGGATCGGGTGCCCCGGCGGCGGCCCCTCCAGCGGTGTTGAGCCACTCCAGCACCAGGGCCAGGGCCAACCCCGCCAGGCCGCCCAAGGCGACGCCCACACCCACCCGAAGCAACAGCCGCCAGGCCACATCCTGCCAACTGCCCAGATCTCCTAGGGCCAACTGCAACAACAGCAGCGCCAGCACCGCACTTACGGGCTCAAGGATGAGGCCCTCCGCCTCAAGCACCCGTCCCAGAAAAGGGCTTAGGCGCATTTGACGAACCAACGGATTGACCACCGTGGGGCCCGTGGCCAGGGCGATGGCTCCAAAGACCAGTGCCACCGACCAAGACAAACCGGCGACCCAGTGGGCCAGCGCCGCACCGCCGGCTAAGCCGAACACGGAACGCACCAACACCAACTGCACGACCGACCGCTGCAGATCACGGCCCGCCAAGCGCAGATTGAGGCCGCCATCAAAGAGCACCAGGCTCACCAGCAAACCAACCAGCGGCTCCAGCCCGGAGCCCAATTGGTTGGGCTGGATCCAACCAAGGCCCGCATGGCCAAGCATCAGCCCTGTCGCCAGGAGCACCACCACCGCTGGCAGGGTGCTCAGGCGCGCCACCAACTGGCCAAGGGAACCTGCGAAAAAGGAGACGCCCCAAATCAGCGCCAGCCTTCCCTGCAGATCAGACGCCAACGACAAGCTGCTCCAACGGCTGCCAACGAAGGGCCCTGGCACCGCCCATCTCCACCACGATCTTGAGCCGAGGCTCCCGCCGGCACAGCCCAATCAAGGCTGTCAATTCGGCAGCGGAGAGCACCTTGCCCTCCAGCAACCAGAGCAGTACAGGTCCCTCAGCCTGCAACTGGGGAGCAAGCAGGGGCATGGCCCGATGCACTTCGCCGACGGCAGCGCCACGACCAACGCTGTGATGCCCCAGGTGGGGAGGACGCACCCCGTGCAGCTGAAACAAAAAGGCCTCTGGATCCCCCAGACCCCGGGCAGAGGTGAGATGGGCTTGGTATCCGGCCGCCCGCAGGCGCCGCATCAGCCGGGTCTCCGCCCCTCCCTCAAGGGGAGCGAACAGGGCAAGGGCTCCGACGCGTTCCAGGTCCTGGCGGAAACCACGGCCGGACAGCAGCAGGGGCATCGGACGGGAAGCGGATCCATTGAAGTCTGACAGCCTCGGAGCTCCAATGGCGGCAAGAAGGATGGGGGAAGGCCCATGGGTTACGATATGGGCTTGTGCCGCAATCTGTGCCCGTCCGCTAGCCGGGCCTCCAGAAAACGGTACAGGGGTTGCCAGTGGTGGCGACCCCTCCCGGCCAGTTCGGGGCCAGCAGTGAAGAGTTCGCTCAACGCTGCCGGAACCGACGGGAAACTGCCCCAATGCCGCCGCCTCCCTTGGGAAGCAGCCAAGGCACCACGGCAAGTCCCAGCCCGCTGAACCCATCGCTAGCTCCTGACCCTCAGGTCAACCGCTGCTTCAACGGATTCAGTTTCGACGCCCTGTCAGTGCCTTAAGGCATTGACGATGCTTTTGCTTTGCGGCATGAGCACGCGTCTGTCCAGCTGGCGTTCATTCCCTCCCATGTCCATCGGCATTCTCGGGAAGAAATTGGGTATGTCCCAGTTCTTCGACGACGAAGGCAGATCCATCCCGGTCACCGTGATCGAGGCGGGCCCCTGCCGCATTACCCAGCTCAAGAGCACCGCCAGCGACGGCTACGCCGCCGTTCAGATTGGCTTCGGCGACATTCGCGAGAAGCTCGTCAATAAGCCCGCTATGGGCCACTTGACCAAATCCGGAGCTGAGCCCCTACGCCACCTTCGCGAATACCGCGTCGACGGCGTCGACGGTCTTGAGTTGGGCGCCCAGATCACCGTGACCGGCTTCGAAGCCGGTCAAAAAGTTGACGTCAGTGGCGACACCATTGGCCGCGGCTTCTCCGGTTATCAAAAGCGTCATGGCTTCAGCCGGGGTCCCATGAGCCACGGCTCAAAAAATCACCGCGAACCGGGATCCACCGGAGCGGGCACCACCCCGGGCCGCGTCTACCCAGGCAAGCGGATGGCTGGCCGCTACGGCGGCAAACAGATCACCACCCGCGGCCTCACCATTCTCAAGGTGGATGCGGAACGCAATCTGCTGGTGGTGAAGGGCTCGGTTCCAGGCAAACCCGGTGCCCTGCTCGACATCCGCCCGGCCAAGCGGGTGGGCAGCAGCAACGCAGCGAACTGAGGAGCACTGAGATGGCTAATTGTGTTGTACGCGACTGGCAAGGCAAGGAGAGCGGCCAAGCTTCCCTCCTCCTCAAGGTCGCCAAGGAAACCTCTGCTGCGGACCTGCTGCAGCGAGCGGTGGTTCGTCAACTGGCCAATGCCCGACAGGGCACCGCCAGCACACTCACCCGCGCCGAAGTTGCTGGTGGTGGCCGTAAGCCCTACAAGCAAAAGGGAACCGGCCGGGCACGCCAGGGTTCGATCCGCACCCCCCTCCGTCCTGGCGGTGGTGTGGTCTTCGGTCCCAAACCCCGCAGCTATGAGCTGGGGATGAACCGGAAAGAACGCCGGTTGGCACTGCGTACCGCTCTAATGAGCCGGATCGCTGACATCGTCGTGGTCAAGGGATTCGGGGCCGATCTCACCAGCCCGAAAACCCGCGAGATCACCGACGCCCTGCAACGGTTCGGGCTGGAGGCAGAAATCAAGGTGCTGCTGGTGCTCGATGGAGCCTCCGAAGCTGTAAAGCTCTCGGTACGCAACCTCGAGAAGGTCAAGCTGATCGCCGCCGATCAGCTGAATGTGTTTGATCTCCTCAACGCCAACAAGCTGGTGCTCAATGAGGAGGCAGTCGCGAAGATTCAGGAGGTCTACGGCGATGGCTGAACGGTTTGCAGGCCGGCTGGCGGATGTCATCCGCCGCCCGCTGATCACAGAGAAGGCCACACGGGCCCTTGAATTGAATCAGTACACCTTTGAGGTGGATCATCGGGCTGCCAAGCCCGACATCAAAGCTGCCGTCGAGTCCCTGTTCGACGTCAAGGTCGTTGGTGTCAGCACCATGAATCCCCCCCGTCGCACCCGCCGGGTTGGCCGCTTCGCCGGCAAACGTGCCCAGGTGAAGAAAGCGGTGGTACGCCTTGCCGAAGGCAACGCCATCCAGTTGTTCCCTGAGTCCTGAGGGGTCTGATACATCATGGCAATTCGCAACTACAGGCCCAACACCCCCGGTACCCGCACCCTGGTTGTCACTGATTTCAGTGAAATCACCGGCAAGAAGCGTGAGCGTGGTCTTGTGGTGTCAAAGCACCGCCACAAAGGCCGAAACAATCGTGGCGTGATCACCTGCCGCCATCGCGGTGGCGGTCACAAGCGCCTCTATCGGATCGTTGACTTCCGTCGCGATAAGCACGGTGTGGAGGCCCAAGTGGCCGCCATTCATTACGATCCACACCGCAATGCTCGCCTGGCATTGCTGTATTACAAGGACGGGGAAAAGCGCTACATCCTCGCCCCGGCAGGAGTGAGCGTCGGCCAGACCCTGGTTTCAGGTCCCGACTCCCCAATCGAAAACGGTAACGCCCTTCCGTTATCGGCCATCCCCCTCGGTTCAAGCGTCCACAACGTGGAGCTGTATGCCGGGCGCGGCGGTCAGATGGTGCGCACGGCCGGTGCCAGTGCACAGGTGATGGCCAAGGAGGGGGACTATGTGGCCCTCAAGCTTCCTTCAACGGAAGTTCGCCTCGTCCGCCGAGAGTGCTATGCCACCCTCGGCGAAGTCGGAAATTCAGAGCAGCGCAACACCAGCCTTGGCAAAGCCGGTCGCAAACGCTGGCTGGGCCGCCGTCCCGAGGTCCGCGGCAGCGTCATGAACCCCTGCGACCACCCCCACGGCGGCGGTGAGGGTCGAGCACCGATCGGCCGCTCCGGACCGGTGACCCCTTGGGGAAAACCGGCCCTTGGCCTCAAGACGCGCAAACGGAACAAGCCCAGCAACCGGTTCGTTCTCCGGAAACGTCGCCGCACCTCCAAACGGAGCCGTGGCGGACGGGACTCCTGATGATTCACACCGCTTTGCTGTACGCCTGATCCACCATGGGACGCTCACTCAAAAAAGGTCCGTTCGTTGCCGACAGCTTGCTCCGCAAGCTTGAAAAGCAAAACGCCTCCGACGACAAATCCGTGATCAAAACCTGGTCGCGTGCTTCAACAGTTTTGCCGATGATGATTGGCCACACCATCGCCGTTCATAACGGCAAGGCCCACGTGCCTGTCTATGTGACGGAGCAGATGGTGGGCCACAAGTTGGGGGAATTCGCCCCAACCCGCACCTTCCGCGGCCACATCAAAGACAAGAAGGGAGGACGCTGATTCGATGGCTTACACCACAACCTCAACCCAAGCAGTCGCCCACGGTCGCTATATCCGCGGTTCCGTGTCCAAGGTGCGCCGGGTTCTCGATCAACTCCGGGGCCGCACCTATCGCGACGCCCTGATCATGCTCGAGTTCATGCCTTACCGCTCCACTGGCCCGATTACGAAAGTCTTGCGGTCTGCGGTGGCCAATGCCGAGCACAACCTTGGCCTTGACCCGGCCACCTTGGTGATCAGCCAGGCCATCGCCGACATGGGACCCTCCATGAAGCGCTTCCGCCCCCGAGCCCAAGGTCGCGCTTATGCGATCAAAAAACAGACTTGCCACATCAGCATTGCTGTGGCTCCTTCCCCCTGACCCCGAGGACACCGACCGATGGGACACAAGATCCATCCAACCGGACTGCGCCTGGGGATCACCCAGGAGCACCGCTCCCGTTGGTATGCCCCCAGCAAGACCTACCCCACCCTCCTTCAGGAGGATGACCGCATTCGCAAGTTCATCCACAAAAAGTACGGTTCTGCCGGTATCAGCGATGTGTTGATCGCCCGCAAAGCCGACCAGCTGGAAGTGGAACTCAAGACCGCCCGTCCAGGCGTGCTTGTTGGCCGTCAAGGCAGCGGCATTGAAGACCTTCGCAGCGGCATCCAGAAAACCCTGGGTGATTCAAGCCGACAGGTTCGTATCAATGTTGTCGAGGTTGAGCGCGTTGACGCCGACGCCTTTCTCCTGGCCGAATACATCGCCCAGCAACTCGAAAAGCGCGTGGCTTTCCGTCGCGTGATGCGCATGGCAGTGCAACGCGCCCAAAGGGCCGGCGTTCTCGGTCTGAAGATCATGGTGGCTGGTCGCCTCAACGGTGCCGAAATCGCCCGTACGGAATGGACCCGCGAAGGGCGAGTTCCTCTGCACACCCTCCGTGCCGATATCGACTACGCCACCAAGGTAGCCACCACCACCTACGGAGTTCTCGGCATCAAGATATGGGTGTTCAAAGGTGAGGTGCTCCCCGGTCAGTCCGAACAGCTGCCCGTGGGTGGAGCTCCCAAGCGCCGGACTAGTCGGCGGCCCCAACAGTTCGAAGATCGTTCCAACGAGGAATGAGGGAGGTCTGAATCATGCTGAGTCCACGACGCGTCAAATTCCGCAAACAGCAGCGCGGCCGCATGAGCGGCATCGCCACCCGCGGAAACACCATTGCCTTCGGGGAATTCGCCCTACAGGCCCAAGAATGTGGCTGGATCACCTCCCGCCAAATCGAGGCCTCCCGTCGAGCGATGACCCGCTATGTCAAACGGGGCGGAAAGATCTGGATCCGGATCTTCCCTGACAAACCAGTCACCATGCGTCCTGCCGAAACCCGAATGGGTTCCGGTAAAGGCAACCCGGAATTCTGGGTGGCGGTGATCAAACCTGGCCGGATCCTCTTCGAAATGGGAGGTCCTGAAATCACCCCAGAAATCGCCAAGGAGGCCATGCGTTTGGCGCAGTACAAACTGCCCATCAGAACCAAGTTTCTCAGCCTGGCCGACCAGCAGGTTGAAACTGCCCCCGTCCCCTCCTGACCATGGCCCGTCCCGACATCGGCGAGGTGCGCAAGCTCACCGACGCCCAGATCACAGAACAGATTGACGGTACCCGCCGCGACCTGTTCACGCTCCGGTTCCAGCAGGCAACTCGCCGCCTGGAACAGCCTCACCGCTTCAAGGAAGCCCGTATCAAGTTGGCCCATCTGATGACGGTCCAACAGGAGCGTCAAAGCTCCACCGTCGCTTCCTGATTCCCCCCTCGAACCCCATGGCACTCAAGGAAAGGGTCGGCACCGTCGTCAGCGACAAGATGGATAAAACGGTAGTGGTAGCGGTCGAGAACCGCTTCCCACACCCCATCTATCAGAAGACCGTCAGCCGCACCACCCGCTACAAAGCCCACGACGAAGGCAACCAATGCCGCGTGGGTGACCGGGTCCGAATTACCGAGACCCGCCCCCTCAGCCGTACCAAACGATGGGCCGTCGCTGAGGTTTTCACCAACACCAGCGACGGCTGAGGAGGCACCCCCATGATCCAGCAGGAAACATTCCTAAACGTCGCTGACAACAGCGGCGCCAAGCGCATTCAATGCATTCGAGTGCTCGGCACCAATCGTCGCTACGCCCATGTGGGTGACGTGATCGTTGCTGCCGTCAAAGACGCCATGCCCAACATGGGGGTGAAGAAATCGGATGTAGTCAAGGCTGTGGTGGTTCGCACCAGAGCCACACTTCGTCGCGATACCGGAAACTCAATCCGCTTCGATGACAACGCCGCGGTCATCCTCGGCAACGACAACAATCCAAAGGGCACTCGGGTATTTGGTCCCGTGGCTCGTGAATTGCGTGAACGCAACTTCACCAAGATCGTATCCCTCGCTCCCGAGGTGATCTGACAATGGCCACTGCAACCCCCAAATCCAAAGTCCAAGTGCGCTTGAAAATGCGCATCAAGAAAGGCGACACCGTTCAGGTGATCACCGGCAAGGACAAGGGTAAAACCGGCGAAGTGCTCCGCACTCTGCCCTACGAGAATCGTGTTGTTGTCCAGGGAATCAACCTACGGACACGGCACGTCAAACCCACCCAAGAGGGCGAAACCGGCCGCATCGTCACCGAGGAAGCCTCACTTCATGCCTCCAACGTGATGCTGTATTCCAGCACCAAAAAGGTAGCAAGTCGAGTGGAGATTGTAGTTGATGCGAATGGCACCAAAAAGCGTCGACTGAAGAAAACTGGAGAACTCCTGGATTGAATGATCTCACCAGGATGACCCTAGCCAACGTCAATCCCCAATCCCACCGGTCCAGACCGGTATTCCCTTTCCTACCGACCTCCCGTTCCCTGTCCGCCTTCTGACCACGACCAGAAGCGCACTCCCCTCCCCAGACATGTCACTCAAACAACGCTACCGGGAGACGATCCAGCCCAAGTTGCTCAAGGATCTCAACCTCTCGAATATCCACGAGGTTCCCAAGGTGGTGAAAGTCACCGTCAACCGAGGCCTCGGTGAAGCCGCCCAAAATGCCAAGGCATTGGAAGCCTCCATCGCCGAACTGGCCCAGATCACCGGCCAAAAAGTGGTGGTGACCCGAGCCAAAAAAGCCATCGCGGCGTTCAAGATCCGCCAAGGCATGCCGATCGGCGTTGCCGTCACCCTCCGAGGTGAGCGGATGTATGCGTTTCTAGAGCGACTAATTCATCTCGCTCTGCCACGCATCCGTGATTTCCGCGGTGTTAGCGGCAAGAGCTTTGACGGGCGGGGCAATTACACCCTGGGAATTCGGGAACAGATTATCTTCCCCGAAATTTCATTTGACAAGATCGACGCCATCCGGGGCATGGACGTAACGATCGTAACCACAGCCCGTAACGACGAAGAGGGCCGGGCCCTCCTCCGCGAAATGGGGATGCCGTTCCGCAGCAACTGAGCCCTCTTCCGGACACGACAATGGCCAATCACGACCCAATTTCAGACATGCTCACCCGCATCCGCAATGCGAGTGAGAAACGTCACGAAAGCACCAAAATTCCTGCCTCGCGCATGTCGCGCAGCATCGCCAACGTGCTGCAGCAGGAAGGTTTCATCGCCAAGATTTCCGAAGAGGGAGAAGGCGTCCTGAGGCACTTGGTGCTTGAGCTCAAGTACAGCGGCAAACATCGGTTGCCCACCATCCGCCGCGTGCAGCGGGTGAGCAAACCCGGTTTACGCATTTACAAAAACACCCGCCAGCTTCCCAAGGTTCTTGGCGGGCTTGGAGTGGCCATCATCTCCACCTCCAAGGGTGTGATGAGCGACCGTGATGCCCGCAAACAGGGCGTCGGCGGCGAAGTGCTCTGCTACGTCTACTGATCTCAGAAGGTATCACAATGTCCCGTATCGGTAAGGCCCCGATTCTCATCCCCGAAAAAGTCAATGTCAGCCTTGACGGCTTGGCAGTGACGGTGAAAGGCCCCAAGGGTGAACTCAGTCGCACCCTGCCCGATGGCGTGGTGATCAGCCAGGACGGCAACACTTTGGTGGTCACTCCCGCCAACGCAAGTCGCCGCTCTCGCGAGCGCCATGGCCTCAGCCGCACCCTCGTCGCCAACATGGTCGAAGGTGTCAGCCAAGGCTTCACCCGTAAACTCGAAATCATCGGGGTGGGCTATCGCGCCCAGGTTCAAGGTAAGAAATTGGTAGTGAGCGCTGGTTACAGCCATCCAGTGGAAATGGACCCGCCTGCAGGGGTCACTTTTGCAGTGGAAAACAACACCAACGTTCTTATTTCCGGAGCCGACAAGGAACTTGTCGGTAACGAGGCGGCCAAGGTCCGCGCCATCCGTCCACCTGAACCCTATAAGGGCAAGGGCATCAAATACGAAGGCGAGCGGATCCTTCGCAAGGCCGGTAAGACCGGCAAGAAATAAGGTCTGCCCGAGCGACGTTAGCCTGATCCCCCATGTCATCCCTTTCCCGCAAACTACAGACCCAGAAACGGCACCGCCGCCTGCGTCGCACCCTCACCGGCACCGCCGACCGGCCCAGGCTGGCGGTCTACCGTTCCAACAATCACATCTACGCTCAGGTCATCGACGACAACGCCCAGAACACCCTCTGTGCCGCGTCCACCCTCGATAAAGACCTGCGTGCCAGCCTCGAATCCAGCGGTACTTGCGACGCGTCCGTGGCCGTCGGCCAACTGGTCGCCCAGCGAGCCCTAGCCAAGGGCATCCAGCAGGTGGTCTTCGATCGCGGCGGCAACCTGTACCACGGCCGGGTCAAGGCCCTGGCTGACGCCGCCCGGGAAGCGGGCCTTCAGTTCTGATCCCTGCTCTCACCATGACCGAAACCAACGACCAAATTCAGACCAGCGCCATTCCAGGTGCCGCCGATGTTCCAGCCGCGGCCGAAGGCCAGCAGGAACGACGGGGTGGCCGCGGCGAAGGGAAAGGTGACCGCCGTGGTGGCGGTCGACGTGGCGGCGATCGACGCGGCCAGGAACGCGACTCCGAGTGGCAGGAGCGTGTGGTTCAGATCCGCCGTGTCTCCAAAACCGTTAAGGGCGGTAAGAAAATGAGCTTCCGGGCCATCGTCGTGGTCGGAAACGAACGCGGCCAAGTGGGCGTCGGGGTCGGCAAGGCGGGAGATGTGATCGGCGCCGTGCGCAAGGGCGTGGCCGATGGCAAGAAACATCTTGTCAAAGTTCCCCTCACCCGCCACAGCTCCATCCCCACCTTGAGCAATGGGCGCGACGGAGCGGCCAGTGTTTTGATCCGGCCAGCAGCCCCTGGAACCGGCGTTATCGCCGGCGGCTCGATCCGCACAGTTCTCGAACTGGCTGGCATCAAAAATGTGCTAGCCAAACGGCTCGGATCGAAAACCCCCTTGAATAACGCCCGCGCCGCGATGGTGGCACTCCAGGCCCTGCGCACCCATAAGGAGACCGCCAAGGAACGGGGCATCTCCCTTGAGCAGATTTACTCCTGAGGCCACCGATGACATCCTTCTCTCTCGATTCCCTCAAGCCCCAAGCCGGCGCCCGCCGTCGCAAAACCCGTAAGGGTCGTGGCATCGCCGCTGGTCAGGGAGCCAGTTGCGGTTTCGGCATGCGCGGCCAGAAGTCACGCTCCGGTCGTCCAACCCGCCCCGGCTTCGAGGGCGGTCAGATGCCGCTCTATCGGCGGGTTCCAAAGCTCAAGCACTTCCAGCTTGTCAATCCCACCTACTACACCGTGATCAACGTCGGCAAATTAGCCGAACTTACGGCAGGGACAACCGTGACCCTGGACTCGTTGGTCAAGGAGGGACTGATCACCAACCCCAAGTATCCCCTCAAGGTGCTCGGCGATGGTGATCTGAACGTCAAGCTCGACATCCAGGCTGCGGCGTTTACCGCCAGCGCCCGCGCCAAAATTGAGGCCGCAGGCGGCAGTTGCGACATCACCGGCTGAGCCCAGTGGCTCCTAACCCCTAGGCTCAAAGCCGTCTGCCAAGCCCAACGGGTCTGGCAGACGGCTTTTTGCATCCTTGTCCTACCCCCTTACCCGGGGCCCCAGGGTCCGTCAGCTCCATCTTCCCCTTCTTCCCCGTCATCCACCATGGTCGTCAGCCGGGGGCGCAACCCCAGCGCCGCTGAAATCATCAGTCAGGTGGTGCAGGCCAAGGGCCTGCGCGACCGGGTGATCACCACCTTGGGTCTGCTGCTGTTGGTGCGGCTTGGGATCTACATCCCAGTCCCTGGCATTGATCGCGTGGCCTTCCAGTCCTTCATCCAGAAGGGCGGTCAGTTGATCGGCTTCCTCGACATCTTCACTGGAGGGGGCCTCTCGACCGTGGGTGTTTTTGCCCTTGGAATTCTTCCCTTCATCAACGCCTCGATCATCATTCAGCTGTTGACCTCGGCCCTGCCTCAGCTAGAAGAACTTCAGAAAAATGAAGGGGAAGCTGGTCGACGCAAAATCGCCCAGATTACACGCTTTGTTGCCCTTGGATGGAGCATTCTACAGAGCACGATTTTTGCCTTGATCCTGAAGCAGTACGCGCTGCCAGGGCTACCAGCCTGGCAATTTGTTCTGCAAACGGCTTTGGCCTTGGTGGCTGGTTCAATGACCGTAATGTGGATCAGCGAGGTCATCACCGAACGGGGAATAGGGCAGGGAGGATCCTTGGTGATCTTTTTGAATATCGTGGCCACGCTGCCTCGTGCGCTTGGTTCCACGATTGAACTTGCCCAAAGCGGGGATCGCACCACCGTTGGGGGGATCGTCGTGTTGGTCCTGGTATTCCTCACCACCATCGTCGGAATTATTTTTGTACAGGAAGGCAATCGCCGCATTCCAATTGTCAGTGCCAAGCGCCAAGTCGGTGGGGCTGGGCTGCTCTCAGCTCGCCAAAGCTATCTGCCGCTCAAGCTCAATGCAGGTGGGGTGATGCCGATCATCTTTGCCTCAGCGGTAATTTTTCTACCGATGACTCTTGCCAGCTTTACCCACAGCGCTTGGCTAGCCAGAGTCGCAGGCTATCTGACCCCGAATAGCAGCATGCCATGGCTCTACGCCCTGGTGTTTTTCCTGTTAATCATCGGTTTCGGCTATTTCTACGCCAGTATCACCGCCACCCCTGCTGATATCGCCACAAACCTGAAACGCAGTGGCGTGGCCATCCCAGGTGTGAGGCCTGGCTCGGCGACCGCCCAGTATCTCGGAGCGGTTCAAAATCGGCTCACCCTGCTGGGATGTCTTTTCTTGGGAGCCGTGGCCATCATCCCCTCGGCCGTGGAAGGCGCCACCCAAGTTCGCACCTTCCAAGGCATCGGAGCCACCTCACTGCTGATTTTGGTGGGCGTGGCCATTGACACCGCCAAGCAGGTGCAGACCTACGTGATCTCGCAGCGTTACGAGGGCATGGTTCGCCAGTAGGCGACAGAGGCCCCCTTTCCATTGCCATTGATATGCCATGAAAGAACGTCTTCTTTTCCTCGGTCCCCCTGGAGCCGGCAAGGGCACCCAAGCGCAGCGCCTTGCCCAATCCCAGGACCTGCTCCACCTTTCCACCGGTGATCTGCTGCGGGCCGAAGTCCAGTCCGGGACTCCTCTCGGCCAGGAAGCAGAAGCCGTCATGGCCCGTGGCGAACTGGTCAGTGACGGCCTGGTAATTGCCATCGTGCGCAGCCGCCTGGAGCATCACCAGGGCGGATGGCTCCTCGATGGCTTTCCCCGCAACCTGGCCCAAGCGGAAACCCTGGATACCTTGCTGACCGAGCTCAACCAGGCCATCGAGCGGGTCGTGCTGATGGAGCTGGACGACGGCATCCTGATTCAACGCTTGTTGGCTCGCGGCCGTGCCGATGACAACGAAGGCGTCATCCGGCACCGACTTGAGGTGTACCGAACACAGACCGCCCCCCTGATCGAGCACTACAAGGACCGCGGCCTGCTCATAGCCGTGGACGCGGCCGGAAGCGTCGAGCAGATCGGCGCCAACATTTTGGACTGCCTAGCCAAGTGATGTGGTAGGTTAGTCGTTTGCAAATTCGGAGAGCACATCGCCCATGAAGGTGCGTGCTTCGGTCAAGAGAATGTGCGACAAGTGCCGGGTGATTCGTCGCCACGGCAGGGTCATGGTGATCTGCACCAATCCAAAGCACAAACAGCGCCAGGGTTGAGGCCCGGCATTTGCGGGGCCCCTGCCTCGTGAACTCCCCCCTCACTGGCCCCCCACGGGAAGCCAGACCTTTCCGTCAACAAGCTTGGGCAACCCGTCGAGCGATGGTTCCAGGATCCATTCATCGAAGCGACCCAAGCCCCAGCCAACGTCGGTCCCCCTTCCGCGAGGACATGACATTCCAGGAGATTTACGATCCTTGGCTGGGTTTCCCTCCCCCTTTCCTTCTGAACATTTCCCCACGTGGCTCGCATCGCTGGTGTCGATATCCCTCGCGAGAAGCGGGTTGAGATCGCCCTCACCTACGTGTACGGCATTGGCCTAACCCGTGCCCGCAAGATCATCGCCAAGTCAGGCGTCAACCCTGACATCCGGGTGAAGGATCTGAGCGATGGCGATGTGCAGAAGCTCCGTGGTGCCGCCGAGATCTTCACCCTCGAGGGAGATCTACGCCGCGAAGAGGGCATGGCCCTCAAGAGACTTCAGGACATCGGATGCGTGCGTGGTCGTCGTCACCGCATGGGTCTTCCCGTTCGGGGCCAACGCACCCGCACCAATGCCCGCACCCGGCGCGGCGCACGCAAAACCGTCGCCGGCAAGAAGAAGTAAGGCCCTCCGCCCGCTTCCGCCGATCTGCCTTGCCGACCAAAGCCAACGCTTTGGCGTCACCAGGGCATTCCCAGTTCAACTTCCCGATCACCTCCCTGCTCCTGCAGGGTCCCTGCCATGGCGAAGCCAGCCAAGAAAACAGGCCCCAAAAAGGCCAAGCGCAATGTCCCCAACGGGGTGGCGCACATCCAAAGCACCTTCAACAACACGATCGTGTCCATCACGGACACGGCCGGTGAAGTGATCAGTTGGTCGTCAGCCGGCGCCAGCGGATTTAAGGGCGCACGCAAGGGCACCCCTTTTGCGGCCCAGACCGCCGCCGAAGCCGCAGCCCGTCGAGCCCTCGAACAAGGCATGCGTCAGATTGAGGTTCTTGTTCGTGGTCCCGGTTCCGGTCGTGAAACCGCGATCCGTGCACTTCAGGTTGCCGGTCTCGAGATCACCCTGATTCGCGACGTCACCCCTTTGCCTCACAACGGCTGTCGTCGGCCCAAGCGCCGCCGCGTCTGACGTCGTCGGGCCCAGCGCCCTTCGCTCTGTTCCTTTCTTTGCCTCCCAGACCGTGCTGCAATACCAGATCGATCGGGTCGAGCACCAGGTTGCCGACGACCGCTCCCTGACGGGCGTCTTCGTGATCGGCCCCCTCGATCGGGGCCAGGCCACCACCCTTGGCAATTCCCTGCGGAGGGTGCTGATCGGTGGCCTCGAAGGCAGTGCCATCACCGCCGTGCGCATCGCCGGTGTCAACCACGAATACGCCACTGTTCCCGGTGTCCGCGAGGATGTCCTGGACATCCTGCTCAACTGCAAATCAGTTCCTGTCACCAGCAGGAGCCGAGACATGGAAATCGGCAGGTTGGTGGTGAATGGCCCCGCCACCGTCACCGCCTCGGACCTCCAATTCTCATCCCAGGTTCAGGTCATCGATGGGGAGCGCCCCATTGCCACCGTCGCGGAAGGCCACAGCCTGGAGCTGGAAGTCCATGTGGAGCGGGGCATCGGGTATCGCCCAGTAGATCGCCACAACGAGGACACCAGCGCCATCGATCTCCTCCAGATCGATGCGGTGTTCATGCCTGTTAAGCGAGTCAACTACAGCGTTGACGAAACCGCCGTAGGAGAAGGCGGTTCCGCCCGTGAGCGCCTGCGCCTCGAAATTGAGACCAACGGCAGCATTTCCCCCGACGACGCCATGGCCCAGGCGGCCAATCAGCTGATCGGCCTGTTCCAGCCCCTGGCCAGCCTCACGATGGCCGAAGAAGCGGGGATCGAGCCGGAACCTTCCGCCGAAGCCCAGATCCCCCTGGAGGAGTTGAACCTCTCCGTAAGGGCTTACAACTGCCTGAAGCGTGCCCAGGTGAACTCCGTTTCGGATCTGATGGGCTTCAGCTATGAAGACCTGCTCGAGATCAAGAACTTCGGCTCCAAGTCAGCCGATGAGGTCATCGAAGCGCTTGAGCGCATCGGTATCTCCCTCCCCCAGAGCCGCACCAGCGCCTGATCCCCTCCATAACCTTCCTCGACCAAGGTCCTGAACCATGCGACACCAATGCCGCGTTCCCTTGCTGGGACGACCCGCCGACCAACGGAAAGCCATGCTGCGTGGCCTGACGACTCAATTGATTCGCGAAGGTCGCGTGACGACGACCAAGGCCCGGGCCAAGGCCCTCCGCGATGAAGCCGAGCGGATGATCTCCCTTGCCAAGGAAGGTAGTTTGGCTGCCCGACGTCGGGCGATCGGCTACATCTACGACAAGCAACTGGTTCATGCCCTGTTCGACAAGGCACAAGACCGTTATGGAGATCGCAACGGCGGTTATACCCGTATCATCCGAACCGTGCCACGCCGCGGTGACAATGCCGAGATGGCAATCATCGAACTGGTCTGAGCCTGGAATCCCAACTGATTCTCCAACCCTCGACTGCGATGGTGAAGAAGGACGATGATCACGCTGCTTGCTCAAGCGAGCTTCGTCGCATCGCCCTCTGCCTCCAGTACGAGGGTTCGGCGTTTCATGGCTGGCAACGCCAACCTCGCCAACCCAGCGTGCAACAGACACTGGAAGAGGCGATCGAGGCCCTTGAAGATCACCGACCCGTGCATGCCATTGCCGCTGGACGCACGGACAGTGGTGTGCACGCTGCTGCTCAAGTGGTGCACTTCGACTGCCGAGGACCTATTCCCGCCGGGCGCTGGCCAAAGGCCCTCAACGGACGCTTGCCAGCCACGATCCGCGTCCGTGCGGCCTCAGCCGTACCGCCCCATTGGCATGCCTGTTTTTCTGCACGCTATCGGCGCTACAGATACACCATTTATAACGGTTGCGCGCCCAATCTTTTCCTGGCCCCTTGGAGCTGGCATCGCTACCGTCATCGGCTAGATGAGCAAGCCATGGATCTCGCGCTGCGCAGCATGCTCGGTCACCATGACTTTGCCGCCTTTCAGAAAGCTGGGAGCCATCGTGCCCACAGTCGCACCACCGTTCAGGAGGTCATTCTTGAGCGACAGGGTGATCTGCTGATCGCGGAACTGCAGGCCACCGGATTTCTGTATGGCATGGTCCGTCTGGTGATGGGCCAACTGGTGGCAGTGGGAGAGGGACGTCTCAGTCCACAGCAATTCACAGACCGATGGGTCAACCGGGCCCGGCAGGAGGTGAAAGAAGCCGCTCCGCCCCAGGGCCTCTGCCTGCTGCGGGTGGGGTACCCAGAGCCGGTGTTCCCAGAGAGGGCCTGGTATGATTGCCAACCGCGGTATCAACTGGCTTCGTCCGATCCGCCGGACTAGCCAGCCTGATTCCACCCCTTTCCAAGGGTCAGCCGCACCAGCCCACCGCTTCCCCGGCCTGTCGTCCTGAAAAGGTCCGGACCACGGCGCGGTAGGGTCATTCCATCCGTTCCCTTCCATCCCCGCCCGCACCGGCGGCGAAGGAGGTAACTCCGACGGCAGCCAGACACCTTTTCAGGTTCAACCTGGCTTCCGTTTGTCCCTGACTGCCGCTGCCATCGTCAGCCGCTGCCCCTTTAGGCGCATGAACAAGACTCCCCTTCCCTCCACCGATTTGCTCGACCGACAGTGGTATGTGGTCGATGCGGCAGATCAAACCCTCGGTCGCCTGGCCAGTGAAGTGGCCCAGGTGCTGCGGGGCAAGAACAAGCCCACATTCACCCCCCATCTCGACACCGGCGACTTCGTTGTCGTGATCAATGCGGAAAAGGTCCGGGTCAGTGGCAACAAACCCACCCAGAAACTTTACCGTCGTCATTCCGGCCGGCCCGGTGGCATGAAGACCGAGACCTTCGCCCATCTCCAGGCTCGTCTGCCAGAGCGGATCATCGAAAAGGCTGTCAAAGGGATGCTCCCCCACAACGCCCTCGGTCGGCAGCTGTTCCGCAAGCTGAAGGTCTACAAGGGTGCCGAGCACCCCCATGCAGCCCAGCAACCCCAGGCTCTAGCCCTCGATCCCGCCGCCGCCGCCCAATGACCAGCACCAGCAATCGCGTCGTTTATTGGGGCACCGGTCGCCGCAAGACCGCCGTGGCCCGTGTTCGTATCGTTCCGGGCACCGGAAGCGTCACCATCAACGGCCGACCAGGGGACAACTACCTCAATTACAATCCGGTGTACTTGGCGGCGGTTAAAGCTCCTCTGCAGACCCTTGGTCTGCTCGCTCAGTACGACCTCTTGGTCAACGTTCGCGGCGGCGGCCTCACCGGCCAAGCCGATGCCATCAAGCAGGGTGCTGCACGGGCTTTGTGCGAACTGTCTCCCGACAATCGCAAGCCCCTCAAAGTTGAGGGTCACCTCAGCCGGGACCCACGGGCCAAGGAGCGCCGCAAGTACGGTCTCAAAAAAGCCCGCAAAGCTCCTCAGTTCTCCAAGCGCTGATTCACGTCATGCCAAAGGCCGACATCCATCCCACTTGGTACCCAGATGCCAAGGTCATCTGCAACGGACAAGTGGTCATGACCACTGGCTCCACCCAACCCGAAATCAACGTGGACGTGTGGAGTGGGAATCACCCCTTCTACACCGGAACCCAGAAGATCCTGGACACCGAAGGACGCGTCGATCGTTTTATGCGCAAATACGGCATGGGCGGCGCCGACAGCGCCACTGCAGCGAAGACCCCCGAGTCTCCCCAAGCCAACCCCTGATTCAGCCCCAACGGCCCTCTTTGGCCGGATGCCTCACCGGCATCCGGCCGTTTTTGTTGGCCGACGCCGACACTCCGCATGGACCCTGCCCTGCTCAGCGAACGACTAGAGACCGCCTGTCGCACGTTCGAAACCCTCGAACGACAACTGGCCGATCCCGCCGTCACAGCCGATCCAGCCCAGTTACTCACCATTGCCAGAGAGCGGGCGCGTCTAGAACCCATGGTCGAGGACTACCGACACCTTCAAAAACTCGAACAGGAGCAGCAAGACACCCGCCATCTCCTCAAGGAACAACGCGGAGAAAGCGCTGGGGAGGAACTAGCCATGCTGGCGGCTGAAGAATTAATACGACTGGACCAAGGCATCAGCATGCTCCGCCAGCGCCTCACCCTGGCCCTGCTGCCCTCCGATCCCCGTGACAGTCGCAGCGTGATGCTTGAAATCAGGGCCGGCGCTGGCGGCGATGAAGCTTGCCTCTGGGCCGGAGATCTAGCAAGGATGTACGAACGCTTCGCGATGAACGCCGGATGGCACGTCCAAGCCGTGAGCGCCTCTGAAGCCGATCTCGGAGGATTCCGGGAGTTAATCCTCGCCATTCGTGGCGAATCCGTGTTTAGCCGCCTGAAATTCGAAGCCGGGGTGCACCGTGTCCAGCGGGTGCCAACCACCGAAGCCCAGGGCCGGGTCCATACCTCCACGGCGACCGTCGCAGTGATGCCGGAAGCCGACCCGGTTGAAGTCCAGATCGACCCTGGCGACCTGGACATCAGCACCGCTCGATCCGGTGGAGCAGGCGGTCAAAACGTGAACAAAGTGGAGACCGCCGTGGACCTGCTGCACAAGCCGACAGGCATCAGGGTCTTCTGCACCCAGGAGCGTTCTCAGTTACAAAACCGAGAGCGCGCTCTTGAAATCCTGCGAGCCAAACTGTACGAACGCCAATTAGCTGAAGCGGCCGCAGAGGAGAGCTCCGCACGACGGGCCCAGGTGGGTAGTGGGGATCGAAGCGAAAAGATTCGGACCTATAATTACAAAGATAATCGCCTCACCGACCATCGGCTTGGCCGCAATTTTTCACTAGAACCTGCCCTCAATGGCCTGCTCGAAGAATTGATTGAGGCTTGCATCGCCTCCGAACAACGCCATCAACTCGAACAACTGGCCCTTGAAGCCAGCGGAGGGGCAGGCTGATCAAGAACCAATCATGTATTTCGCCCACTCTTGGTGGCGGCCAGAGCGCATCTGACGGCTGGCTTCAAAGGTAAGTGTGCTCAAGGGACGGTGGGGTTCACGCCGCAACACCATGCCGGCTTCGCGGGGGGTGCGGCTTCCCTTTCGCACGTTGCAAGTAAGACAGGCTGTGGTGACATTCTCCCAGAGATCAGCGCCACCACGACTTCGGGGGAACACATGATCAATGGACAAGCAATCTACTGTGGTACCGCAATACTGACAAGCGTACCCGTCACGCTGGAACACATTCCGTCGGGTGAGCGGGATCTGGCGGTAAGGAACGCGGACGAACTGGCGCAGGCGAATCACCGTAGGCCTGAACGTCTGGGGACGTATTTCCTGATCGCAGTCGTGTTCAAGGCCCTCGGCTTTGCCTTTAATCAGCATCACCATCGCCCGTCGCCACGTCGTGATGTTCAAGGGCTCGTAGGACGCATTGAGAACAAGAACGGGGCCCATGCCAGCTCCCCTAATCCGCGGCATGCTAGAGGGCATCGGACGCATCGCATGGTGTCCTTCGACGCCAAGCGTCTTCGGCATGACCCGCATCCCCCTCTCTTCAGCACCAGAACCCCATGAAACCGGCCGGTGCCGGCATCGGGCCTGGGTGGAAGTGAGCACGGAAGCCATTCGGGCTAACGCCGCCAACCTGCGGGAGATGTTGGCTGCTGAGACTGAGCTGATGGCCGTGGTCAAAGCCGATGGCTATGGCCATGGAGCCGTGCCGGTAGCGAAGGCAGCCCTCGCTGGCGGAGCCAGTTGTTTCGGGGTGGCCACCTTGGCCGAGGGGGTGCAATTACGGAGGGCCGGCATGAGCTCCCCCGTTCTGGTCCTCGGCAATCTGACCCAGGTAGAAGAGCTCCGGAGCTGCCTGCGCTGGCAGCTGATGCCCACGATCAGCTCAATGCGCGAAGCCTTGCTGTGCCAGAACCTGGCCGATGGCAGCGGTCGCCGCATGGCCGTGCAGCTCAAGCTGGACACGGGCATGGCCAGGCTTGGTGCTGATTGGCAGGAGGGAGCAAGGATGGTGGCGGCCCTGCAAGATCTGGAAGCCATCCAGTTGGCCGGCCTCTATTCCCATCTGGCCGATGCCGATGCCGATCCTCAAAGCGATGCGGGGCTCACCCGATTGCAGCATCGACGTTTCGAGGAGGTCCTGGCCAGCCTGCAGCAACAGCAGTTAGAAAGCGGCTGTCGTCATCTGGCCAATTCGGCTGGCACCCTGAGCGGCCGACACCATCACTACGACATGGTCCGAGTGGGTCTGGCTCTCTATGGCCATGCGCCTGCCCCACACCTGGCCAAGGTGGTGCCTCTGCAACCGGCCATGCAGGTTCACGCCCGCGTCACCCTGATCCGCTCCGTGGCCGCCGGCGTAGGCGTGAGCTATGGGCATGGCTTTCGCACCACACGGCCCAGTCGCCTAGCCGTGGTGGCCATCGGCTATGCCGATGGAGTGCCTCGCCTCCTGTCCAATCGCCTGGAGGTGGTGCACCGGGGCCAGAGACTGCCCCAGGTGGGTGCAATCACCATGGATCAACTGGTCGTGGATGCCACTGAGGCCCCTGGGCTGGAGGTGGGGGCCGTCGTGACCCTTTTGGGGGAACAAGGGGGCGTCGCCATCACGCCGGCTGAATGGAGCGAGCGTTGTGGAACGATCCCATGGGAGATCCTGTGCGGCTTCAAACACCGCCTGCCCCGCCTTGGCCTCGCCCCTGGGGAAAGCGGAGCGGCGAAGAACGAACCAGAGGACTGATAAGCTCCTAGAGCCCCCTGGAGAGGTGGCTGAGTGGTTGAAAGCGGCTCCCTGCTAAGGAGTTACAGGAGGCAACTTCTGTCGAGGGTTCGAATCCCTCCCTCTCCGTTCCCCAAAATTTTGAGTCATCGGTTCAAGGTCTGATCAACCCCAGTCACCGGAGTTTGTTGACTGAGCACGCGGCAGCCGTGAACGAGCCCATGACCAATAGCCGGAAAAAGGTGTTGATCATGCGCCCAGGCTCCGCTCTCCACCATTGCCACCAACAACATGGGAGCCTCGCCGTGGATTTCCAGATAGGCCGCCTCCTGCCGGGTCCGCGCCCCGAAGTCCCGGGAATGCCATAGACGGCAACCGATCGCCAGATTTTCGGCCAACGAACCCTTCAGCGGGGCTTCGCTGGGGTGAGCCAGCAGCTCCCCCATCCGCCCGCAGGCTGGAGGAGAAACCAGCACTCCTCCAATCACGGCGAGGAACAGCCGAGCAAGAGCCTCGCTACTGAAGCGATTACGATTTTCGCCATTGGGGCCCGTGAAGTCAGCCTCGCGGCCATAAGGCGCCTGCGCCCAAGTCTTCTGGCAAGCATTGCAGCCCTGCAATTCCGGCCAGCCAAGCTGAATCATCCAATCATTGACCAACTGGCGCTGTCGGATCCACATGGGCTGACGTGGGACCGGCAGGGAAGGGCCGCTGGTGGTGCCGCTGAGCAAATCCACCACCAGACTGGTGGCATCAGGACAGCCATGGCGAACCATGGCAGCCATGGCACGGCGCAGCTCGGGTGACTCCTGCAACCACTGACGCTGCAACCAGGCCTCGCACGCCACCAGATAAACGAGGTGCACCAAGGAGCCCGGATCCCGCAAACGTTCACCGCCCCAGCTGGCCCCTGCAACGGGCAAGCCCCAAAAGGCCTCAGGCGTCAACCGCCCCCCCCGACCAACGATCGATTCGGGAAAACGCAGCCAGGTGATGGACAGGACCCGTCCCAATCCCGAGCGACCCTGCCGCTCACAGTCCAACACCAGATCCCCGAGGAGCTGTTGCATGGCCGGATCCGGGCTGTAGAACGCCATCACCGGCAACTCAGACGATGGCGACATTAGGCAACCTGGGACCCGACATCGCCCCCGCCCCAGGCCAAATCGTCAGACTTACCACCGGGGTCGACGCTTACAGCCGTTCCCAGGGCTCTGGCCTGGCTACCCAGGTGGCGGCAGGTCGCCACGCTCAACTACTGGATGGCACCGATTCCAAACGTCTGCGGGTGCGATTGCTGGAGGACGGTTACCCCTGCTGGCTGGAGCGCCGTGATTGGCAGGTGCATGGCCAGCCCGCAGAGCGTCCGACCCCAGCAGCCCTTCACCACGACAAGATCCGCCTCAGGCTGAACCAGGTGCTGGACTTCTGTGAACAGGCGCGCTGCCTGCCCAATCGCTATCTTTGGGGCGGCAGCCTCGGACCAAATTTCGACTGCTCAGGCCTGATCCAGACCGCCTTCGCCAGCGCCGGCATCTGGCTACCCCGAGACGCCTATCTCCAGGAGCGGTTCTGCCAACCTGTCGCCGTGCAGCCAGGCACCTACTACCTGCTTGAGCCAGGCGATCTGATTTTCTTCGGAACGGCCCAACGCTGCACCCATGTGGGCCTCCATCTCGGCGAAGGCCGATACGTCCACAGTTCCGGACAGGAACATGGCCGCAACGGCATCGGCATCGATAACCTGCACCCCCAAAACCCAAATCCAGTGGCCAGCCATTACCGGGGCGAACTCCGGGGCGCCGGACGGGTCATGCACAGCCACGATGGCAGCCCCCTGCCCCCTTAAGTTCATGGCACCTTGCACGCCGCTAGGCCATGGCGGAATCAACCAGCCCGACAGTGCACCTTGCCGCTAGCCCTAGCGGCGAAAAGGCACCATGCGATCCCAATGGCTGGGGGTCCACGCCGGAATTGTCGGTTGTGGTGCCTCTTTACAACGAGGAAGCAAGCCTCCCCCATTTGGTGGAAAAACTTCTGAACGCCCTCCGGCCCATCGGACGATCATTTGAACTGGTATTGGTGGACGATGGGTCCCGTGATGGCACGGCAGCCCTATTGCGCGAGCAGACCACCCGCATTCCCGAACTGGTCGCGGTCCTGTTGCGCCGCAATTACGGCCAGACCGCAGCCATGGCGGCAGGATTCGATGCCAGTCAGGGCCCGTTGATCGTCACCCTGGATGGGGATCTCCAGAACGACCCGGAAGATATTCCCCTGCTACTGAGCCAGCTTGAACAAAGCAACCTTGACCTGGTCAGTGGGTGGCGCCATCAACGCCAGGACAACCGGCTGAGTCGATTACTACCCTCCCTTCTCGCCAACAGACTGATCGCCGGGGTCACAGGGGTCCGCCTGCATGATTACGGCTGCTCCCTGAAGGCTTACCGTCGAGAAGTGGTGGCTGATATGAATCTTTACGGCGAGCTGCATCGCTTCCTGCCAGCCCTTGCCTTCATCGAAGGCGCCCGCATCGGTGAAGTGAAGGTGAACCACCATCCCCGCCGCTACGGCCGGAGCAAATACGGCATCGACCGCACGTTCCGTGTGCTCATGGACCTGCTGACAGTTTGGTTCATGAAGCGATTTCTCACCAGGCCGATGCATGTTTTCGGCTTTGCTGGCCTACTAACCCTTGGCGCTGGCCTAGGGATTGCCCTATGGCTGATGGGAGAGAAGCTTTTGCTTGGCACGGACATTGGCGCCCGACCTCTGCTCTTAATGGCTGTCCTCGCCATCCTCAGTGGTGTCCAGCTGTTCGGTTTCGGACTACTGGCTGAGCTGCAGATGCGGACCTATCACGAAAGTCAGGGACGACCCATTTACCGTGTCCGCGCTACGGTGCGCGGCCGCGAAACACTCGGTAGCGGTTGATCAGATCCAAGAGCAACTCTTGCTCGTCCACGAAACATTTCCATGGCAAGCGCCGCTTCCCGCATCACCGCCGGATCAGGATCCCTCATGCCACGTCGAAGCACGGGCAAAGTGGCCCGATTACCCCAGCGACGGGCGATCTTAATGGCACGCAAGCGATCCCCAGAGTCGCCCTGAATCCACGCCGAGAGTTGCCGTAATCGGTCTCGTTTCTGCAGGGCTTCAAAACCAAAAGATTCATAACAAGCCAGTGGCTGGCGATTCCAATGGTGGTTAAGGAAAGTGGAAGCCACAAATCCTGCCGGAGGATCGATAGCGCCGGCCGGAGGCCGGAAGGTGGAAGGTGCTGCGGTGTCGGTTGACCCTTCCGTGGCCAGGGAGGAAGCGTGGACCATCTCAATCTGGGAACGGTTCAGGGCAGCCACCGCAGAGCTGTCCGTAGACCGGAGAATCGTTGCCGGACGACGCCCTCGCACAACCCAGAAGCCGACCAGTACAGCGCCAAGGAACGCCGCGAGAAGCGAAGGGGACATAAGGGAACGGGATCGCTACAGCTGAACTTTTATGTCGCCCCTGACGGCGGCTGCAAACCAACCGTAAGGGCTCCTTACAGTACCCACGGTTGCTATTGGCTTGTGCCATGACTGGAGAATTTGCCGCCGCCTGGCTGCCATCGATGCTGGTTCCCCTGGTGGGAATCCTCGCCCCTGCCGTGGCCATGGCCCTGCTGTTCAACGTGATCGAAGCGCGCGATTGATTTCGGCCATCGCCAGCGCTCCGAATCCAGCTCAAATCCGTCTCAACGTCACACCCTCACGCCCCATGACCGTGACTCCCGTGGCCGACCCCACCGTCGGCAATCTGGCCACACCCGTCAACAGCAGCTACTTCAGCAAAGCTTTTCTCAATGCCCTCCCGGCCTACCGGCCGTCCCTGTCCCCCAACCGGCGGGGGCTTGAGATTGGCATGGCCCATGGGTTCTTCCTGTTCGGACCCTTTGCCATCACCGGCCCACTGCGCCTGACTGAATACGCCAGCACAGCGGGCTTGCTGGCCACCATTGGCTTGGTGTCCATTCTCACGGTCTGTCTCTCCATCTATGGGACAGCTGGAACAGGACCGAACGTCCAACCACCCGATGCAACGATCAGCAATCCACCTGCCGATCTCTTCACCAAAGCCGGTTGGGCAGAATTTGCTAGTGGCTTCTGGCTCGGGGGATGCGGCGGAGCCGCCTTTGCTTGGTTCCTGTGCAGCACAGCAATTGTCTCACCCTTGGTGAAGATTGCTGGTGGAGTCTGGAGCGTGAGCTAAGATCGGACTTAGCCCTTAGATCGATTCAGAGCCTAACTTGAAATTACATAAACCTGAGCCCCGCACAAGCGGGGCTTTTTGTGTGACAAGGACTTGCCGGCAAATTGCAACACGATCAAATCACAAATAAGGCATCGATCAAACCTGCTAACGACCAGCCGATCGACATGCCAACGCACAGCAGATCGGAAAGAATTCATGAAATAAAAACCAATAATGGGATGCCAATTCGCCAACCCCCTTCCAAGTCCAAACGCACTGAAACACAGCCAAGGCAAACAGCAGCAGCTGAGTCAACAGGTCATGGAGCTTCTTATTGCAGCACGAAATCATTCCCACATCCCGAAAATGACTGATACCTGAAGCCGCAAGACAAGCTAGCCAGTCAAATCCAAAGAAACCCGTAGGACGACAAAATAAGGAGCGGAATTCCAAAGCAGAGCACATAGAAGCACGAGACCGCAAGCTCCAACTCAAGGGCACCTCGAAAAATTGCACTTTCCAGCTCCGTCGGGTCAGCGTCATTCAGGTCAGGCAATGAGTCTCATTCGGAACAGCCATGAGGAATCAGGATTTTTCGAGGTGCCCTCAAGCCATAAAAGCAAAATTCACGCGGCAACGCGGAGTCCAAGCACGAAATCAAAGAAAAAAACCCTGACCACATAGGCCAGGGGAAAGGGTCCTCCGAGGAAATGAGGAAAAGCAGTTAACTAGACTTGGCAAAGCAGTGCCGTACCCAGTCGTGAAACGTCAACCGAACTTTCCTGAAGTTGAGGCTATCAGGAATGCAGCATAGGTGAGAATGTAGCCAATGGTGAAGTGAGCGAGACCCACAACACGGGCCTGAACGATAGAGAGAGCCACTGGCTTATCACGCCAGCCAACCAAGTTGGCGAGCGGGGTGCGCTGGTGCGCCCAAACAATGGTTTCAATCAGTTCCTGCCAATAACCACGCCAGGAGATCAGGAACATGAATCCTGTGGCCCAAACCAGGTGACCGAACAGGAACATCCAGGACCAGACGGCCAGGTTGTTCGAGCCGAACGGGTTATACCCGTTGATCAGCTGGGAGCTATTCAGCCACAGGTAGTCGCGGAACCAGCCCATCAGATAGGTGCTGGATTCGTTGAACTGGGCCACGTTTCCTTGCCAAATGGCGAGGTGCTTCCAGTGCCAGTAGAAGGTAACCCAACCGACGGTATTCAGAGCCCAGAAGACTGACAGATAGAAGGCGTCCCAGGCCGAGATGTCGCAGGTGCCACCACGGCCGGGACCGTCGCAAGGGAAGGAGTAGCCGAAGTCCTTTTTATCGGGCATCAGCTTCGAACCGCGGGCATCGAGGGCGCCCTTCACCAGGATCAAAGTGGTGGTGTGCAGACCCAGGGCGATGGCGTGGTGGACAAGGAAGTCACCAGGGCCAATCTGCAGGAACAGGGAGTTGTTGCCTGCATTGATGGCATCCATCCAGCCCGGAAGATAGGCGGCACCAGATGTGCTGGCCAGACTTCCGGAATTGGCCAGCAGCACATCCATGCCGTACATGGCTTTGCCACTAGCGGCCTGAACGAACTGGGCAAAGACGGGCTCCACCAGGATCTGCTTCTCGGGTGTGCCAAAGGCCACAACCACGTCATTGTGGACGTAGAGGCCGAGGGTGTGGAAACCGAGGAACAGGGACACCCAGCTCAGGTGGCTGATGATCGCTTCCTTGTGCTCGAGCATCCGAGCCAACACATTGTTCTTGTTGGCTTCGGGGTCGTAATCACGGATGAAGAAAATCGCACCGTGGGCGAAGGCACCGCACATCAGGAAGATGGCGATGTACTGGTGGTGGGTGTAGAGCGCAGCCTGGGTGGTGTAGTCCTTTGCGATAAACGCGTAGGACGGCAACGCATACATGTGCTGCGCCACCAAGCTGGTGACCACCCCGAGGGACGCCAAAGCAAGACCCAGTTGGAAGTGCAGGGAGTTGTTGATGGTGTCGTAAAGGCCCTTGTGGCCCGCGCCGAGAGCGCCTCCGAAAGGGGTGCCCTTGGGTGGGTTATGGGCTTCGAGGATCTCACGGATCGAATGACCGATACCGAAGTTGGTCCGGTACATGTGGCCAGCGATCACAAAGAGGCAACCAATCGCCAGGTGGTGATGGGCGATGTCCGTGAGCCAGAGGGCTTCCGTCTGGGGGTGGAAACCGCCCAGGAAGGTGAGGATCGCGGTGCCGGAACCAGTGGTGGTGCCGAACAGCTGATTGGCGGTGTCGGGGTTCTGGGCGTAGACGCCCCAGTTGCCGGTGAAGAAGGGACCCAGACCCGCAGGGTGAGGAGACACCGAGAGGAAATTATCCCAACCCACGTGTACACCACGGGATTCAGGAATCGCCACGTGAACCAGGTGACCGGCCCAGGCGATGGAGCTGAAGCCGAACAGAACGGCCAAGTGGTGGTTGAGGCGGGATTCAGCGTTCTTGAACCAGGCCAGGGAAGGCAGGAACTTGGGCTGAAGGTGGAGCCAGCCGGCAAACAGGGCCCAAGCCGACAGGATCATCATGAAGATGGAACCCTGATAAAGCTCGGCGTTGGTGGTCATGCCGATCGTGTACCACCAGTGGTACAAACCGGAATAAGCGATGTTCACCGGTGAGGAAGCGCCCGCCTGGGTGAAGGCGGTGATGGCGCCCTGGCCGAAGTGGGGATCCCAGATCGCGTGAGCGATGGGACGGACGTGCAGCGGATCGGCGACCCACTGCTCGAAGTTGCCCTGCCAGGCGATATGGAACAGGTTGCCCGAAACCCAGAGGCCGATGATCGCCAAATGACCGAAGTGGGTGGAAAACAGCTTTTGGTAAAGCCGCTCCTCCGTCATTCCGTCATGGCTCTCGAAATCGTGAGCCGTGGCGATGCCGTACCAAATACGACGGGTTGTCGGGTCCTGTGCCAGACCCTGGCTGAACGAAGGAAATTTCGTTGCCATTGGGAAAGGTCAGGTGGAAATCAGCCGACCGCGACGATGCGGGCCAGGAAAAATGCCCAGGTGGTCGCAATGCCACCAAGGAGGTAATGGGCCACACCCACGGCACGGCCCTGGGTGATGGAAAGCGCCCGCGGCTGGATAGCCGGAGCAACCCTCAGCTTGTTGTGAGCCCAGACAATGGACTCAATCAGCTCTTGCCAATAGCCTCTGCCACTGAACAGGAACATCAGGCTGAAAGCCCAGATGAAGTGCGCCCCCAAGAACATCAGACCATAAGCACTCGATGAAGAGCCGTAGCTGTTGATCACCTGTGCGGCCTGAGCCCAGAGGAAATCGCGGAGCCAGCCATTAATTGTAATGGCACTCTGCGCAAAATTGCCATTAGTGATGTGCTGGACAGTACCGTCGGGATTGACGGTTCCCCAAACGTCACTTTGCATCTTCCAGCTGAAGTGGAAAATCACAATCGACAGGGAGTTATACATCCAGAACAAGCCTAGGAACACATGGTCCCAGGCCGACACTTGGCAGGTGCCGCCACGGCCGGGGCCGTCGCAGGGGAAGCGGAAGCCCAGATTCGCCTTATCGGGGACGAGGCGGGAGCTGCGGCTATACAGCACACCCTTCAGCAGGATCAGCACGGTGACGTGGATCGTGAAGGCATGGATGTGGTGCACCATGAAATCGGCCGTTCCCAGGGGGATCGGCCCGGCGGCAACCTTGCCGCCCACGGCCACAACGGCGCCGTTGAACACCTCGCTCACGCCAGCAAGGGCGTTGGGAGCAGTGGTGCCGGCGGCAGCGGCATGGAGGCCCTGGATCCACTGCGCGAAGACCGGCTTGAGCTGGATCGCGGTGTCACTGAACATGTCCTGGGGACGGCCCAGGGCACGCATCGTGTCGTTGTGGATGTAAAGGCCGAAGCTGTGAAAGCCCAGCCAGATGCAGACCCAGTTGAGGTGGCTGATCAGGGCATCACGAGCCTTGAGCACCCGGTCAAGCACGTTATCGACGTGCTTGGCGGGGTCGTAATCGCGAATCATCGCGATGGCTGCGTGAGCACCTGCGCCAACAATCAGGAAGCCGCCAATCCAGGTGTGATGGGTGAAGATCGACAGCTGGGTTGGGTAGTCAATCCCGATGTAGGGATAGGGAGGCATCGCATACATGTGGTGGGCCACGATGATGGTCAGCGAGCCAAGCATCGCCAAGTTCACAGCCAGTTGGGCATGCCAGCTGGTGGTCATGAACTCGAAGAGTCCGTCATGACCATTGGGAGCGGGGAACAGCAGGGGATCACCCTTCTGACCCTCGAGGATCTCCTTGATGCTGTGACCAATGCCCCAGTTGGTGCGGTACATGTGGCCAGCCACGATGAACAGCACCGCAATCGCCAAGTGGTGATGGGCGATGTCGGTCATCCAAAGGCTGCCGGTTACGGGATTCAGCCCACCTTTAAAGGTGAGGAAATCGCTGTAAGCAGCCCAGTTGCCCGTGAAGAAGGCTGAGATGCCCGCCCCGAAACCGGGGAAGATCTGGGCGATCACATCCTGATTCAGGAACTCGTGGGGCAGGGGAATGTCTGCATAGGTGGCGATGGTTTTGCCATTGAGCACCAGCGGATGGCCGGCGTCGATGGCTTCCATCAGCGCGTTGGTGGGCAGGGACACATGAAGAAGGTGACCTGTCCACGACAGGGAGCCCAAGCCAAGGAGGCCAGCCAGATGGTGGTTGAGCATCGACTCAACGTTCTGGAACCACTCGAGCTTGGGGGCTGCCTTGTGATAGTGGAAGACGCCCGCGTTGAGCATCAGGCCGGCCATCACCAGCGCGCCGATGGCCAGGGCCAGCAGCTGAGTTTCGTTGGTGATGCCCCAGGCCCTCCACACGTGGAAGACACCGGAGGTGATCTGAATGCCGTGGAAGCCGGCCCCCACATCGCCGTTAAGGATCTCCTGGCCGAAGATCGGCCAGACCACCTGGGCACTCGGTTTGACGTGCAGGGGGTCGGTAAGCCAGCCGGAGTAGTTGGAGAAGCGGGCACCGTGATAGAAGGCGCCGCTCAGCCAGATAAAAATGACGGCCAAATGGCCGAAATGAGCCGAGAAGATCTTGCGAGAAACCTCTTCAAGATCACTCGTATGGCTGTCGAAATCGTGAGCGTTGGCGTGGAGGTTCCAAATCCAGGTGGTGGTTTTGGGACCCTTGGCGAGGGTGCGATCGAAGTGGCCGGGCTTTTCGAAAAGCTCGAAACTGACCGGAACGGGGTTCCGGTCGACCTGGGCCTTCGCCGTTTTCCCACGCTCTGGTGGGCTGATGGTCATCGAGACGTTCCTCGAGGGACGGGATCGAGGTGGAAGTCCACCCCTTCGACGATTGAGAGGAGGTGACCTTGGCGCAACTAACGGGGAACCGATGGTCGACCAAGGCGCACCCCTCCGGGGCTCGCCGGTGGGGCCCACGACGGTTGCGACGGGAAAGGCCGCGGTCGTGGGCACCAGCCAAGCAGGGCAGAACCCTTGCCAGGACTGGAGCTTTGGGCCCCGAAAGGGGACCGCTGGCGGAAGTATAGGGGCCAAAAACATGCAGATTCAGCCGCCAGTTACAAAGGTTCAATCCCGCTCACCCAAGGCTGGGACTAGGGTCTGAGCCTCAATCCTTATCAAGCAAATTCACCAGAAAGCCCTGGCTCTTTACACACCCAAGCGAAAGTTGTGCCCATTGCCTGTATTCATGCTTGGCCGCCTTTCCGCGGCTGCGCAAAATGGTTGCCAACGGACGATCGGATGGACTTGAACGGCACACGATGGAACCAGCGGCCCAGCGCTTCCAGCACTTGGAGGCCGATGTGCCGTGGGACCTCGGTGAGCAGATGGCGCACCTGGAGGCACCTGCTCACCCTGCTCATGGTGACCACCCTTGGCCTGGCGATGGCGGACCCAGTCCAGGCCCTTGGCTGGCCGTCACGCCTTCAGACTGGGACTCGAGAGACGAACATTCGGAGCAAACCCTTCGCCCTCCAGGAGGTGCCAGCGCCGGAGCCGGTTCAACAACTACTGGAGGCCCTGGAGGAACGGCAGCCCCAACTGACCATTCTGAACCCAGCCAACGAAGCCCTTCTGCCGGAAGGTCCTTGGAACCTCCAGCTCAGCATCGACGACTGGCCACTGGTGGATGCGGGATCGCTCGGGCTGGGACCCCATCTTGTTGTGCAGATCGATGGAGGACCGCCCCAACCTCTAACCCGTACTGAGTTAACGATGCCCGAGCTCTCCCCTGGAAGCCATCGGATTACGGTCTACGCCGCGCGGCCGTGGGGCGAAGCTGTCAAAAGTCCAGGGGCCTTTCGCCAAATTCGACTGCACCGCATTGCCCCCAACCCCATTAGCCTTCCTTCAAGGGATCAGGCCCAGTTGATCCCCGTCAGCCCACAACCCGAGGCTCAGAACGAGCCGATCTTGCTGGATTGGCTCCTCCTTGATGCTCCCCTCCAACATCTGCGCGGGGGTGACAATAATTGGCGACTGCGCGTCAGCATGAATGGCGACAGCGTTTTGATCGACCATCAGACACCCCTTTGGCTCAAAGGCTTGCGACCGGGCAGCAATGCGCTGCAATTGGCCCTCGTGGATGGCCGCGGGGAGCCACTGAACCCACCTTTTAACAGTTTGGTGGCCGAAGTGCGATTCGAAGCCACAGCCGCAGCGCCTCGTTGGCGCGGGCCCCGCCTGAGTGCGACGGAGCTTGCCCAGATGATCGGCGAGGCACCTCCCCCCCTTCAGGCCTCCTCGATTGTTGCCGAAGCGAACGATCAGGACGTTCCCGAACCCATGGCGCCGATCACCCAATTAGAACCGGATCCCAATCCCTCTCCGTCCAACAAAAGTCCCCTGCCACATACAACTTTAGCCAAGCAACCAGGGCAGTCAGACCATGCTGAGGAGACCAGCACCCCGACCACCGGTTGTACTGAGATGGTTCCAGAGCAGCTCGCCACCAGCGAACCGTCTTCCCTCCCACCTTCCGGCTTGGACTCCCCTGAAAAAAAGCCAGACCACGGGGCCATCGAGCGTGATTCGATGGCCCCCAAGGCGAGGATTCTTCCGCCACCTTCAGTGCCAGAAGAGGGGGATCCGAGACTCGAGCCCGACCCGCTTACGGACCTCCACCCCCTTGAAAACATCCCCGTTAGCAACAACCCTGAACCGATGGATTGGCTGCAAGCATGGCAACGATGAGCACTAAAACACGCGACTGGGTGGCACTTGGATTCAGCCCGGCCGCACTACCAATCCTGCACCAACTCGACCAAGCCAGACTGACCTCGGCGATCCGTTGGCCTAGGGGCTCCGCCCCGGAATCGGAGCTAGAGGAGGGAGAGGATCATGCGTTGGGTGAATGGTTAGCGGATGCCTGGCCCAACGCCAAGGCGGTGCTGGCCGTGGGGGCTTGCGGCCTGGTCACGCGCCTGATCGCCCCGCTGCTAACCCACAAAGACAGGGATCCAGCCGTCCTGGTCATCGATCCCCTGGGCCGGTTCGTCATTCCGCTGCTTGGAGGTCACGCAGGTGGGGGCGAAATGTTCAGCCATGAGATCGCAGCCCTCCTTGGCGCCCAAGCGGTGATTACAGGGTGCAGCGGGTCCGAGAAGCGGCTAGCCCTAGACAGCTTTGGAACTGACTGGGGATGGACACGCGGCGAAGGTGATTGGCAATCGCTCATGCAAAAAGCCAGTCAGGGGATTGTTCCTGGCCCTGTCGTTCATCAGGACGGCGGCAGCCGGCTCTGGCGCGGCTTGAATGCCGCCAGCGGACTCATGGCCAAGGCTGACGGCATCCCTGACGCCACCAATCTGGTGATCAGTCCCCGTCGGGGGCCTGGATGTCGCTGGCATCCCCCCTGCCTCTGGTTGGGGATCGGCTGCGAACGCGGAACCAACCTCAGCGTGATCGAGCGACAACTAAAGCGTGTTCTTGACGATCACGGCTTAGCCCTGAGTGCCATCGCCGGGCTGGCCAGCATCGATCGCAAAAGCGATGAACAGGCCTTGCTGGACCTCAGCGAACACCACGGCTGGCCCCTGCGGCTATTCGATGCAGACACCCTGCGGAATGTTCCGGTTCCCAACCCTTCAGAGGCAGTGGCACGAGAGATGGGGACCGCCAGCGTTGCTGAAGCGGCCGCCCGTCTGGCCGCAGGCTGGCGGCCGGAGGACCCTGGTGCTGCGGAACTGCTGGTGCCCAAGTCAATCGAAGGGGCCGTCAACCACGAACGGGGAGCGGCCACGCTGGCCATCGCCCAGGATTCCAGCCAATGGGCTCCAGCCCGCGGAGCATTGCATCTGGTGGGAAGCGGTCCCGGCCGAATCGATCTGCTCAGCGGCGACGCCCGACAGGCCCTTGCGGCGGCATCAGTTTGGTTGGGATACGGCCTCTATCTGGATCTGCTCGAACCTCTCCGGCGCCCCGACCAGCTGCGCTGCGATGGACGGCTCACCGAAGAAAAAGCCCGTTGTCAAAAGGCTTTGGAGCTGGCCAGTCAGGGATTAAACGTTGCCTTGGTCTCCTCGGGGGAAAGCGGCATCTACGGGATGGCAGGACTGGCCCTAGAGCTCTGGCTGCAGCAACCAGCAGCGGAGCGCCCCCGATTCGAAGTACATCCAGGACTCTCGGCCCTCCAACTAGCGGCAGCTCGAGTCGGAGCCCCCCTGATGCATGACTTCTGCACCATCAGCCTGAGCGACCGACTCACTCCGTGGGAGGTGATTGAACAACGGTTGCGCGCCGCCGCCAGTGGAGATTTTGTTGTCGCCCTATACAATCCTCGCTCCCTTGGCCGTGAATGGCAGCTCAGCCGCGCCAGGGAGCTGCTCCTGGAAGGGAAGCCTCCCGAAACCCCTGTGGCGATTGCACGGCAACTGGGGCGATCCGGGGAACAGGTTCGGCTGCACAGCCTGGGAACCCTTCCGATCAACCTGGTGGACATGCTGACCCTCGTGCTGATCGGCAACCGCAATACTTACGTCCGCGATGGTCGGATGGTGACCCCACGGGGCTATCCAGGAGCAGCCCTGAACTGACCAAGGGGGGAGACTCCGCACAAGCCCGGGAGGAAGTTCAAACAACCACCCAATCAGGCCAAGGCCGAAGGGGGGAAGAGCAATCAAAACGTTCGTAGGACCCAAGGATCCCTGGATGATCGAGGAGGTGAAATCGGGATGACAGGATTCGAACCTGCGGCCCCTTCGTCCCGAACGAAGTGCGCTACCAAGCTGCGCTACATCCCGATGACAAGACTTTAAGGGATGGTCCTCCCCTAGAGGCCGAAGCGATTCAGGACGTTTCTAAAGTCATCCCATTCCAGCACCGCCACCCCCTGGTCAAACCCTTGCCCCAGCGCAACCCGCCGCCACCGGCCCGCATCTCGCCCGAGGAAAACAGCGCCCGCAAGCCCCCCTGGCTGCGTGTCAAGGCTCCTCAACGGGAGCGGATCGGCGCCGTCGCCGATCTCCTGAGCGACCTCAGGCTGAACACGGTCTGCCAGGAAGCCAGCTGTCCGAACATCGGCGAATGCTTTGCCAGTGGGACGGCAACCTTTTTGATCATGGGGCCCGGTTGCACCCGCGCCTGCCCTTACTGCGACATTGATTTCGACAAGAGCGTACGCCAACTCGATCCAAGCGAGCCTAGTCGCCTCGGGGAGGCTGTGGGCCGATTAGGGCTAAGCCATGTGGTCATCACCTCGGTCAATCGGGACGACCTTAGAGATGGTGGAGCCAATCAATTCGTTGCTTGCATCAATGAAGTGCGGGATCGCTCGCCTCAAACAACGATTGAAGTCCTGATCCCCGATTTCTGTGGAAACTGGGAGGCCTTAGGCATAGTAATGGAAGCCGCCCCGGAAGTACTGAACCACAACATCGAGACCGTACCTAGAATGTATCGAAAAGCTCGTCCGCAGGGGGAGTACGAACGATCGCTTGAACTGTTGCGCAGAGTTCATGAAAGCTGGCCACGCACCTACACCAAGTCAGGCCTCATGGTGGGACTTGGAGAAAATGATGATGAAGTCGTCCAAGTAATGGCCGACCTCAGCCTCCAGGGCGTAGATATCGTCACAATCGGACAATACCTTTCTCCAGGTCCGAAACATCTGCCCGTTGATCGGTTTGTCACACCGGAACAGTTCACCAGGTTTCGTGAGCATGGTGAACGGGAACTGGGCTTGCTGCAGGTCATCAGCACACCCCTGACCCGCAGCAGTTACCACGCTGGAGAGGTGCGGCGACTGATGCGGGAGTTTCCTCGCTAGGCGGATATGACAACAAAGGCCAATTCCACTTAACTCAAGAGCGTTGCTTGAGCATCTGCAGCCATTCGCGTAACTGTTCTGCCGCCACCTCCCTCCCGCCAAGACCAAAGGCCACAGCGGCGGCCACCGCAACCGAGCCCAGCAACACGCCGAAAGCCAGGTTGACAATGGTGGGCGCCACCCCGATCTGCTGAAGTGCCATGGCTCCCGTAAAGGAAACGATGGCAATCCGCGCCATTTGAGCCAAGAATGCCGCCTGTTGACCGCCGGAACTACGGACCAACTGGCTGGCAAAATTGGCCAGATAAAGGCCAACTGCAAACACCGCCAATCCCGCCAGAATGCGACCAAAGAGGGCTAACAAAGCCGTCATCACCTCCGTGAGGGCAGGAAGCCCCAGCACATTGGTAGCGGCCACGGAGGCAATCAGCAGAATCCCCACTGAGGTCACCACCCCAAGAATTTCTGAGGGGGAACGAGCAGGAGACGATTGGGATTCCGACGGGGAAATGCCGCGAGGAAGCTCAGCGATGCCGAGCCCCTGAACAAGACCATCAAAACCCAATCCCATCAACAGGCTTACAACCAATTGCAACTTCAACGTGTAGACAAATCAGAAAACGGTCAACCAAGTACGCCACGGCCCCACGGAAGGAAATATCATCCCTGGACAAATTCACTTTAAAGCTACCCTTATGCGACGGAATAAAACCAGAATGGTCTAGGTTCAAGCCTTGGGATTGCCCGCTCAGGCCACGACCTGTTCTCGGTCTTGAAGCCCCAGGTTCGCCTTTTCACTGGGGGGGACAAGAACCCTGAAACGAGGCTTCCAATCGCCCCAGTTCGCCAGAATGGTTTCAGCACGTCTGCTGCCTGTGCTGGATACATGGGCCTCGAGCAATGGCAGCAACAGACCTTCTTGAGCCGTCGTGGTGATCAGGCAAAGTTCAACGGTTTCGGGATTGAGGCGATCGGCCAGTCCACCATCTTCATCAAGGAGAAAAGCGACCCCACCTGTCATACCAGCTGCCACATTGCGGCCGGTACTGCCGAGGACCACTACGACCCCTCCGGTCATGTACTCACAGCAGTGGTCTCCAGTCCCCTCAACCACGGTTCGGGCACCGCTATTTCGAACCGCAAAACGCTCACCAGCCCGTCCCAACGCAAAGAGCTCACCGCCTGTGGCCCCATATAGACAAGTGTTGCCGAGGATAACCTGACTTCCAGGGTCATGGCCCCCGGAGGGCGGCACCACGGTGATGCGCCCCCCGTTGATTCCCTTGCCCACGTAGTCATTCGCCTCACCCAAAAGATGCAGATTTAGTCCCTGCAAGAGAAAAGCACCAAAACTTTGACCAGCAGCCCCTTCAAAAAAGAGGTCAACTTGACCTGCAAAACCATGATTGCCATAACGAGCCGCAAGTTCTCCCGCCAAACGGGCACCAACACTGCGATCGGTGTTAACAATCTTGAGGGTGCGAGATAGATTTCCTGCTCCTTCAATTGCAGCCATGACCTCTGGATCTGAAAGTAATTGATCCTCAAGGATTGAACCGTTGCCATGGGCCTGGTCACTGTGCCGCAGCCAGCCACGGTCAGCGGCTGCAGGGATTGAATCCAGCAAACAGGAAAGATCAAGCGATTGCGTTTTAGCTAGGGAAATGGAACGGGGCTGCAACAACTCTGTACGACCGATGAGATCCTCGAGGCTGGCCACCCCAAGCACGCTCAATAATTGCCGCACCTCTTCAGCGACAAAGAGGAAAAAGTTCACAACATGCTCTGGCATTCCCGTAAATCGCCTGCGCAAAGCTTCCTTCTGAGTTGCCACCCCAACCGGGCAGTTGTTGGTATGGCAAACGCGGGCCATAATGCAACCCTCGGCAATCATTGCTATTGAGCCAAAACCATATTCCTCAGCACCCAATAGGGCCGCAATAATGACATCCCAACCGGTTTTAAGCCCCCCATCAGCCCGCAGCAGCACCCGATCACGCAATCCGTTTTCGAGCAAAGAGCGATGGACCTCGGAAAGTCCCAGCTCCCATGGGCTGCCAGCATGCTTGATCGAACTCAACGGAGATGCACCCGTTCCCCCATCATGACCCGAAATCTGAATCACATCGGCATTGGCTTTAGCGACTCCAGCAGCGATGGTGCCGATGCCAATCTCGGCCACTAACTTCACCGAAACCTTGGCAGCTGGGTGAACCTGGTGTAGATCATGGATCAACTGGGCCAAATCCTCGATTGAATAAATGTCGTGGTGCGGTGGCGGAGAAATCAGCGCCACTCCAGCCTTGCTATTGCGCAGCCAGGCGATATAAGGATCGACCTTCGGACCAGGCAACTGACCGCCCTCTCCGGGCTTAGCCCCTTGGGCAACCTTGATCTCCAGCTGTCTGCCGCTTCGCAGATACTCAGGGGTGACTCCAAACCGACCCGAGGCAATCTGCTTAATGGCGGAACAAGCAGTATCTCCATTACGGAGGCCATGCAAATTAGGCAGAGTGGCGGAGCGGCCCTCGCCATCGACATCATTGAGAAGGCCGAATCGGGCCGGATCCTCTCCCCCCTCACCGCTGTTGCTCTTGCCTCCGATGCGATTCATGGCAATCGCCAGCACTTCATGGGCTTCGCGAGACAAGGCACCCAAGCTCATGCCGCCGGTGCAAAAGCGTAGACAAATACTCTCCACACTCTCCACTTGATCCAGGGGCATCGGCTTCGGGGCGGGTCGCAGTTCTAAAAGATCGCGTAGGGCAGTGACCGGACGATTTTCAAGGAGAGTTTTATAGGTAGAAAAATGATCATAACCAGGACCTGCTTCTACAGCTGCATGCAAGGCCTTAGCCATCTCCGGGCTATTGAGGTGGAATTCCCCCCCACTGCGATATTGCACAAAACCCATGAACTCTAGTTTTGTGCGATTCAATTCTGGAAAGGCCTTGGCATGAAAACTGAGCGTTTCGCTGGCAAGATCGGAAAGACTCAGGCCAGCGACGCGGCTAGTGGTTCCTGCAAAAGCGATTCGAATCAGATCTGCACCAATGCCGATGGCCTCAAAAATCTGAGCACCATGATAACTAGCCAACATTGATATTCCAATCTTAGAGAGGATCTTGCGCAGACCATCTTCCAGCGCCTTGCGGACATTGGCTTGAACCTGATCACAGGTTAATGCTGGCAGCTTGCCGCGACTCATCAAGGACTGGGTTTTCGGTTGGGCCAACCAATGGCGGCTGGTTTCCCAAGTGAGCCACGGGCAGACGGCACTAGCGCCATACCCAATCAGGCAGGCGACATGATGGGTGCTCCAGCATTGAGCTGTGTCAACCACCAACGACGCCTGCAGCCTCAGACCGAGGTTGAGCAGGTGATGGTGCACCGCCCCCACCGCCAGCAACGGTGGCATCGCCATCACGGTGGGACTGATTCCCCCATTGCGACCATCGCGACCGATCCGATCCGACAACACCAGGATCTGGCTCCCGGCGCGCACGGCGGCCTCTGCCTCTGTCCGAAGGCGAAGCACTGCGGCCTCCATGCCGACCGGCCCTTCACTGACCTCCATCAAAGTGGAAAGGAACTGGCTTGAGATGCCCTGGTTGGTGAGACCATCAAGCTCCGCCTCGTTGAGAATTGGCGACGCCAAATGCAACACGGAAGCAGCCTCGGGCTGGGGACGAAGGGAGGAGCCCCTACGCCCCAGATGCATCTCCAGACTCATCACCAACTTCTCCCTTAGGGGATCGATCGGTGGATTGGTGACCTGGGCGAAACGTTGTTTAAAATAGTCGTAAAGTAGGTGAGGCTTGGTTGAAAGAATGGCAAGGGGTATGTCGTCGCCCATGCAGTAGGTCGGTTCCTTAGCGGCCCCGGCCATGTCCTCAATCACCAAATCAAAGTCCTCGGCAGTGAAGCCGAAGGCAGTTTGCTGCTGCAACAATTCGAGATCGCCCAAGCGACGCTCCTGAGACCAAGGCTCGGCAGAAAGAGAACGGCGGTGCTCCGCCAACCACGCCCCGTAGGGATGGCGAGAGGCCACTTCCTCCTTCACCTCCCAATTGCGCAATAACCGGCCCCTTTCTAAATCAACAGCCAGCATCTGACCGGGGCCAAGTCGACCCTTCTCGATAATGCGACTCTCCTCAATTTCTACGACCCCGGTTTCCGACCCCATCACCACAAAGCCATCGCTCGTGATGCAATAGCGCGCCGGTCTCAACCCATTGCGATCAAGCGTTGCACCCACACTACGGCCGTCGGCGAACACCAGCAGGGCAGGACCATCCCAAGGCTCTTGGGTGCAAGCACTGTATTCATAGAAGGCCTGTACCGCCGGCCGATTGACCAATTCAGGCTGCTGACGAAACGCTTCGGGAACCAAAGTCAGCAGGCTTTCGGTGATCGGCCGACCACTTCGCACCAGTAGCTCAAGGGTGGCATCCAGGTTGGCGGAATCACTAAACGAGGGATTGACAACCGGCTTGAGATCATCCGCCGCCTCGCCCCAAACCGTATCGAGGTGGGACTCGGCGGCCCGTGCCCAATTGAGATTACCCAGCAACGTATTGATTTCTCCGTTATGGCCAAGCAACCGCATCGGTTGAGCCAGGGACCATCGGGGCAGGGTATTAGTACTAAATCGGCGATGATAAACGGCGAAACTGACGGCAAAACGCTCATCGCGAAGATCGGCGTAAAAGCGTGGAAGGACAGCCGATCGCACCATCCCCTTGTAAACAACAGTGCGACTGCTCAGGGAGCAGAAATAGACCGAATGGGATCCAGATCCCCACAATTCCCTAACTCGATCCCCGACCCTGCGCCTCAGACGGAACAACAGCGCTTCCAAGGCATCGTCGTCCGGGGAATCTCCGCTGGGTAGCGACGCCGGGGCCAAGAGCCACTGCTCGATCCTCGGCGCATTTCCGCGGGCCAGCGGGCCCAGAGCACAAGGATCCACCGGTACCTCTCGCCAGCCCAGGCTGCGCAGGCCAAGCCGGGCGGCTTCCGCCTCGCAGAGTTCACGGGCCGGAGCCCAGGCCTCCGCCTCCGAGGGGAGAAACACCATGCCCAGGCCCCGCGGCCCAGTACCGCCGGTGAGCGCTTGGGGCCAAACCGCCTCCAGATACGACCAGGGGATGCCGCACAGCACTCCGGCTCCATCGCCGGAATCCCCATCGCCCCCACAACCACCGCGGTGCTCCATGCAGTCAAGGCCCCTCAGGGCCTGCTGGAGCACCCAATGACTGGCCTCCCCATGCAAATGGGCAAGAAAACCCACGCCGCAAGCATCCTTCTCCCCGGCCACCGCCGCCGGAGCGGGGCTGTCGCGGTAAGGCCAAACGGGATCAGAAGGAAAAGTCATACCCGGGGACGGTGTCGCTGAACTCGGAACAAAAATCACGGCGCCGGCGGCTGGAAAGCCTGAGCCGCAGGGCTCAGAGTGCACCGTCTCGTTGACAGGCTGCCGCAGGGAAAGGTTGCTGCAGGCAGCAGCGCCGATCTCGGCCCATGATCCTAGGCAGCTGCCCCGCTCAACGTTCAGGGGGACTACCTTTCAGGTCTTCGTAAGCAGTGGCGATGGCCTCTTGGACCGCCCTGGCGATGGCCTTGGTGGCGGCCACACCAATCGCAGCCCCGCCCCTGGCCCCCGCGCCGGCCCCCTCGATCGCGCCCCCGCCGGCAAGACGGATAGGGCCAATCCAGTCAGGGGCGGCGCCAGCAAACCGCCTCCCGGCCCAACGCCTTCGGATCAATGGACAGGCCCAAAGCGCCAGCTGGGAATGGATTGGGGATCACCCCGAGCGACCCGACCAGCTGTGGCTGCCCCTGGAGGTCCTGCAGGGGCAACTCGGCTTCAGCAGCCGCACCGCCAGCGACGGCAGCCTGGAGCTGGAGTGGTTTGGCCACAAACTGCTAGTCCCCAGTTCTCGGCAGCGCACCCTTGGCGACGAGGTGGCCATTGAGGTCGCGGCCCTGCTCGAGTCGGTCGGGGTAAGCCTGCGGCACGGTCCCCATGGACTGGAGCTGAACCTGCCTCGCCCTCAGCTGCTGCAAGTCCGGAGCTCCCAGCAGCCGGGGCAGCGCCGCGTGGTGCTCGACCTTGCTGGGCCAGCGACGGTGAGCCAAGGCGAAGGCGGACTGCGGCTCCAGATTCAAAGCGGACCGGAGCAGCTAAGCCAGCTCCTGACCCTTGGACTTCCCGGTGATCAACGCGGGGGCAGCCTGCGGATCCGGAGCACGGCGCCGCTTCGGGTGTTCACCTTGGGCGAGCCAACCCGGATCGTGATTGATCTGCCCAGCGGTGGCGAACGGACGGTTGCCACGGCTGGGCCAGCACCCCTGGACCCCAGGCTGCAGGCGCTGCTGGGGTCGCAGCTGGTTTGGGATCGTCAGCAGATTCAGGTCGCCGGACACTGGTTGCGACTGAACGCGGTGCGGCTCGACCCGCGCCGTGCGCCTCTCCAATTACGGACCCTGAGCCGTCCGGGCGGCATGGAGGGACTCAGTTCCCTCTCCCAACTCGCCGGAAGTCGGGACGCCCTCGTGGCGATCAACGGCGGTTATTTCAATCGGGTTCGCCGACTGCCGCTGGGGGCCCTCAAGGATCAGGGCCGCTGGCTGTCTGGCCCGATCCTGAACCGTGGCGTGATGGCCTGGGAAGCCAACAGCCTGCCCCGCTTCGGTCGACTGCAACTGGAGGAATGGCTTGAGGACGGTGCCGGCGGACGCTGGCCCCTGCAAACCCTCAACAGCGGCTACGTCCAACGGGGCCTCAGCCGTTACACCGCCGACTGGGGTCCCAGCTACCGCGCCCTCAGCGACGGCGAGAGTGCGCTGGTGTTACGCGATGGGGCGGTACAGCGGCGTTACGACGCCATCAACCTGCGCACGGGAGTCCCCCTGGTTCCCTCCGAGCTGTTGGTGGTGGCCAGGGGCGGCTTCCCCCTGCCCGTGGCCACCAGCTCCCGATTCACCCTGACGAGTCGCCCCAGCAATCCGCTCGGCGAAGCCAGCAATGTCGTCGGAGGAGGGCCCCTGTTATTGCAGGACGGGCGTGTCGTTCTGGCGGGGGGCAGCGAAAGCTTCGGCCCTGCTTTTCTCAGCCAGGGCGCACCCCGCACCGTGGTCGGCAGCGACGGCCAACGCCTCTGGCTAATGACGCTGGAAGGCACCGATGACGCCGGACCGACGCTCACGGAAACCGCCCTGGCCCTGCAGCAACTGGGGTTGCGCGATGCCCTGAACCTGGATGGTGGCAGCTCGACCGGCCTGGTGCTGGGGGGAAATCAATTCGTCAAAGGTCGGGGGGTGATCGGGGCCATCCATAACGGCCTCGGGCTGGTACCGCTTGCGCCCGTGCCCCAGGCAGGCGGCGGATCCTGAATCGCCGCAGCTGCCAAACTGAGACTTCGTTTGCCTCCAATCACCGTGCCCCGGGGCCAGAGCCTCCGCATCACCGCCGCCGCCGCCGCCGAACTTTGTCGGCAGGCCGCCGTCGCCGGCACCCCAGGTCTGATGCATATCGATCTGCTCGAGGCCAGCTGTGAACAGTGGGCGATTCGCCTGAGGCCCGGGCACCTGGCCGGCACTCCCGTGGCCCGCGCCGATGGGATCACCCTCTACGCACCGCCCGACCAGGTTCAGATCCTCACAGGTCTCCGCCTGGACTACAAAGGCGACCTGAGCGGGGGGGGATTCCTCGTACGAACCGGCGAGGGGGTCCTCAGCTGTGCCTGCGGCGCCGCCTTCAGCCGCACAGGAAGCTTGGGACGGTGACGAAGTAGGGTGACGGATTGTCGAAATCGGTCGGACGTCCGACCTGTGTTCTCCGGCCCTCGATGCCCACAATCCAGCAGCTGATCCGCACCGAGCGGCAGCGTCTCACCCGCAAAACGAAGTCGCCCGCTCTGCGTGCCTGTCCGGAACGGCGGGGGGTCTGCACTCGCGTGTACACCTCCACTCCTAAAAAGCCGAACTCGGCCCTGCGCAAAGTGGCCCGTGTGCGCCTCACCTCGGGATTTGAGGTGACCGCCTACATCCCCGGCATCGGCCACAACCTGCAAGAGCACTCCGTGGTTTTAATCCGCGGCGGTCGTGTCAAGGATCTGCCCGGTGTGCGTTACCACATCATCCGTGGCACGCTTGACACCGCAGGGGTGAAGGATCGCCGTCAGTCTCGCTCCAAGTACGGCGCCAAGACGCCCAAGAGCTGAGATCTCTCCAGCCTCGCTCGCCGAACGCCATAGAGGCGACCGGCAGCGCCTGAAGATCTGCGCTCCCGGTCGTTGGAGATCCTGAGCTCCCGGCCGCTTTCCCGCCCTTCTCCTCCCCTCGCCTCTCACCTCCCGTTCCATGTCCCGCCGCAACGCTGCCGAAAAGCGTCCAGTACTTCCGGATCCCCAGTTCAACAGTCGCCTGGCCTCCATGATCGTGGCCCGTCTGATGAAGCATGGAAAGAAATCAACCGCCCAACGGATTCTTTCTGATGCGTTCTCCCTGATCAACGATCGGACCGGAAATGATCCCTTGGAGCTGTTCGAAACCGCAGTCCGCAACGCCACTCCCCTTGTCGAGGTGCGCGCCCGTCGTGTCGGTGGGGCGACTTACCAGGTACCGATGGAGGTGCGCCAGGAAAGGGGGACCGCCATGGCCCTGCGTTGGCTAGTGAACTTTTCCCGTGCACGCAACGGCCGCAGCATGGCCCAAAAGCTCGCAGGCGAGCTGATGGACGCGGCCAATGAGGCCGGCAGTGCGGTCCGCAAGCGCGAGGAAACCCACAAGATGGCTGAGGCCAACAAGGCCTTCGCCCACTATCGCTACTGAGTTCCCGCGAGCCGGATGTCAGGGCTGATCCGGCTCCCGACCAACCAGCCCCCGGCCGGTCGGTAGAGTAATGCCCACTTTTTGTCGACCCTCGTCGGAGCAGTAACCCCGTGGCCCGCGCCTTCCCACTCGAACGCGTCAGAAATATTGGTATCGCCGCTCACATCGACGCCGGCAAGACCACAACCACCGAACGGATCCTCTTCTATTCGGGCGTCGTGCACAAGATGGGTGAGGTGCACGATGGTGCTGCCGTCACCGACTGGATGGAGCAGGAACGCGAACGCGGCATCACGATTACGGCGGCGGCGATCTCCACAAGCTGGAAGGACCACCGCATCAACATCATCGATACCCCCGGGCACGTGGACTTCACCATTGAGGTGGAGCGTTCGATGCGTGTTCTGGACGGTGTGATTGCAGTGTTCTGTGCCGTAGGGGGTGTACAGCCCCAGTCTGAAACCGTGTGGCGCCAGGCCGACCGCTACAGCGTGCCCCGCATGGTTTTCGTCAACAAGATGGACCGAACGGGTGCGGACTTTATTAAGGTCTACGACCAAATCAAAGATCGTCTTCGCGCTAACGCTGCGCCTATCCAATTACCAATCGGTGCAGAAGGCGAACTAAGTGGCATCGTCGACCTAGTTAAGAACCGTGCCTTTATCTATAAAGACGATTTAGGGAAGGACATCGAGGAAACTGATATTCCAGCCTCCATGGTGGATGAGGCTGCCAAGTGGCGCACTGCTCTGATGGAGACCATTGCCGAGACCGATGAGGAACTCCTCGACGTTTTCCTCGAAACCGGTGAACTCACCGAAGAACAGCTTCGCAAGGGCATCCGCGAAGGAGTGCTCAAGAACGGTTTAGTGCCCATGCTCTGCGGGTCCGCCTTCAAGAACAAGGGTGTGCAGCTGCTCCTGGATGCAGTGGTTGATTACCTGCCCGCCCCCATCGACGTACCTCCGATCCAGGGTGTGCTTCCCGATGGCACAGAAGCGGTTCGCCCCGCAGAAGACAGTGCGCCCTTCAGTGCCCTGGCCTTCAAGGTGATGGCGGATCCTTTCGGCAAGCTCACCTTCGTTCGGATCTACTCGGGTGTACTGCAGAAGGGCAGCTATGTGCTCAACGCCACCAAGGACAAAAAGGAGCGCATCTCGCGTCTGATCCTGCTGAAAGCGGATGACCGTGAAGAAGTGGACGAACTGCGAGCCGGCGACCTCGGCGCCGTGCTCGGCCTCAAGGACACCACCACTGGAGACACCCTTTGCGTGGAAAGCGCTCCAATCATCCTTGAATCGCTGTTCATCCCTGAGCCAGTGATCTCGGTGGCTGTGGAGCCCAAAACCAAAGGCGACATGGAGAAACTCTCCAAAGCCTTGCAATCCCTGGCGGAGGAAGATCCAACATTCCGGGTGCGGACCGATCCAGAAACAAATCAGACGGTAATCGCCGGCATGGGCGAGCTCCATCTGGAAATCCTGGTGGACAGAATGCTCCGGGAGTTCAAGGTGGAGGCCAACATCGGGGCTCCTCAGGTTTCCTACCGCGAAACCATTCGCGGAAGTGCCAAGGGAGAAGGCAAGTTCGCTCGCCAAACCGGCGGCAAAGGTCAGTACGGCCATGTGGTGATCGAAATGGAGCCCGGCGAACCGGGTTCGGGGTTTGAATTCGTCAACAAAATTGTTGGCGGTATCGTTCCCAAGGAATACATCGGCCCGGCAGAAGCCGGCATGAAAGAGACCTGCCAGTCCGGTGTGATTGCAGGGTTCCCGATGATCGATGTCAGGGTCACCATGGTCGACGGCTCCTATCACGACGTCGACTCTTCGGAGATGGCGTTCAAGATCGCCGGCTCCATGGCCTTCAAAGACGGCGTCAAAAAGTGCAATCCTGTTCTGCTTGAGCCGATGATGAAGGTCGAGGTCGAGATTCCCGAGGATTTCCTCGGCTCGATCATCGGCGACCTTTCTTCCCGTCGCGGCCAAGTTGAAGGGCAGTCCGTCGACGATGGACAATCCAAAGTCCAGTCCAAGGTTCCATTAGCCGAGATGTTCGGCTACGCCACCCAGCTCCGATCCATGACCCAGGGTCGGGGTATCTTCTCGATGGAGTTCAGCCATTACGAGGAAGTTCCTCGCAACGTCGCTGAGGCCATCATCTCCAAGAATCAGGGCAATTCCTGATCTCTAACCCACCCTTACTCACCCCCTCGATTCTTTCCTTCCATGGCTCGCGAGAAGTTCGAAAGGAACAAGCCCCACGTCAACATCGGCACAATCGGCCACGTTGACCATGGCAAAACCACGCTCACGGCGGCAATCACCAACGTGCTCGCCAAAAAGGGCATGGCCAAGGCCCAAGCCTACGACCAAATTGATGGTGCTCCTGAAGAGCGCGAGCGCGGCATCACTATCAACACGGCCCACGTTGAGTACGAAACCGAAAATCGGCACTACGCCCACGTGGACTGCCCAGGTCACGCGGACTATGTGAAAAACATGATCACCGGCGCTGCCCAAATGGATGGCGCGATCCTGGTGGTGGCTGCGACTGATGGTCCAATGGCCCAGACCAAGGAGCACATCCTGCTGGCCAAGCAGGTGGGAGTTCCGGCCCTAGTGGTGGCTCTGAACAAGTGCGACATGGTCGATGACGAAGAAATTCTTGAACTCGTTGAGCTCGAAGTTCGCGAGCTTCTCTCCAGCTACGACTTCCCCGGCGATGACATTCCGGTGATCCGCGTCTCGGGATTGAAAGCCCTGGAAGGCGATGCCGAGTGGGAAGCCAAAGTCGATGAACTGATGGAAGCGGTTGACTCCTCGATTCCTGAGCCGGAACGCGAAATCGACAAGCCTTTCCTGATGGCTGTTGAAGACGTGTTCTCGATCACTGGCCGTGGCACCGTTGCGACTGGTCGGATCGAGCGTGGAAAAGTGAAAGTGGGCGAAACCGTCCAAATCGTGGGTATCAAAGATACGCGCGAAACCACCGTGACTGGTGTGGAGATGTTCCGCAAACTTCTCGATGAAGGCATGGCTGGAGACAACGTAGGTCTCCTGCTCCGCGGTGTTCAAAAAGAGGACATCGAACGCGGCATGGTACTGGTCAAGAAAGATTCCATCAAACCCCACACCCAATTTGAAGGCGAAGTTTACGTCCTCAAGAAAGAGGAAGGCGGTCGTCACACCCCCTTCTTCGCTGGTTATCGTCCCCAGTTCTACATCCGAACCACAGATGTGACCGGGCAGATCACTGCCTTCACGGCCGATGACGGGACCAACGTGGAGATGGTCATGCCAGGTGATCGCATCAAGATGAGTGCTGAACTGATCTGCCCCGTTGCCATTGAGCAGGGGATGCGTTTCGCCATCCGCGAAGGCGGTCGCACCATTGGTGCAGGAGTTGTTTCCAAGATCGTCAAATAACTCGTTCAACGTCTTCCTTAGCCAGTTCTGAGGCCAAAGAGTGGGGCCATTAGTCCCCACTCCTTCTCCTTGATAAGGTCGTTATCGGTCATGCGTCCCTGACGCTCGCACCTCGACAACCAGCTCATCGCCCCTGCAGGCAACCCAGGCTGAGCCTGTCCCGCAGGAAAACTCGGCACTCCCTCCTCCCTGCTTCCTCTCCTCGAATGTCCACCGCGATTCCCCAGCAAAAGATCCGCATCCGCCTCAAGGCGTTCGATCGACGCATGCTTGATCTGTCCTGCGAAAAAATCATTGAAACGGCCGACCATACCGCCGCCACGGCGATCGGCCCGATTCCGCTACCCACCAAGCGCAAGATCTATTGCGTCCTTCGTTCGCCCCACGTGGACAAGGACTCGCGCGAGCACTTTGAAACACGCACTCACCGTCGAATTATCGATATTTACAGCCCATCCGCCAAAACCATCGATGCCCTGATGAAGCTTGATCTTCCCAGTGGTGTTGATATTGAAGTGAAGCTCTGAACCTTAGGACATCAGACCCAATAGCTGTGATCTGTGCCCTGGGCCGTTTTCATGACAGCCCAGGGCTGCTTGCTCTGCGATTGTCACCCGCAGACGTCGACGCCTTGATTGATCTGACTAAGATTTCTTCCATGGGATCCTGACGGTATTGCGGCTGCTCCCTCTTCCCCCTTTCACCACGGCATCCGCCATGGAGGCTGACCCCCTTGAGTGACCTGGCCGTTCGGGAGCTGCCCCTCTTCCCTCTTCCCGATGTGGTGCTCTTCCCCCAGGAAGTACTGCCGCTGCACATCTTCGAGCCCCGTTATCGCATGATGCTGAGAACGGTGATGGAAGAAGATCGGCGCTTCGGGGTGGTTCGCTGGGATCCCCAGCACCAACGCATGGCCGATGTTGGATGCTGTGCCGAGATTCTCCACTGTCAGACCCAAGATGATGACCGCAGCAACATCGTCACCCTCGGCCAGCAACGCTTCCGGGTTCTCGACATCGTGCGCGATGCCCCCTTTCGCGTGGCGATGGTGAGCTGGATCGAGGACGACACCGACACCAGCCATGACGAGCTGAGCCGCCTGACCAGCGAAGTGACCCAGGCCCTTCGGGACGTGGTGACCCTCACCGGCAAGCTCATCGGCAAACCGGCTCCCCTGCCCAGCGACCTGCCCGACCTGCCCCGCGAGCTGTCCTTCTGGATTGGCGCCCATCTGGGTGGTCCGGTGGCGGATCACCAACAGGCCCTTCTTGAAATCACCGACACAGGCGAACGCCTGCGGCAGGAGTTTGACCTGCTGGATCAGACACGGCGCCAGTTGGCGGCCCGCACGGTGCTCAAGGACACCTTCCCCGGCATCGGGGAGGGTGAGCCCAACAACTGAGGATCACCGTGTCGGGCTTCGGCTGGGGACTCGTCCTATCGCTGCTGACCATGGGCTTGGGGGTGGCCATCGCCTACGGATGGTTGCGACGGGGTCGTGCCTATGCGTCCGCCGCCAGCGTCGCAGCCGCCTACGACCGTTGGACGGAGGACCAACTTCTGGAACGGCTTTGGGGTGACCACGTTCATCTGGGCCACTACGGAAACCCTCCCGGTCCAAGGGACTTCCGGGCCGCCAAGACCGCCTTTGTGCACGAGCTGGTGCGCTGGAGCGGCCTGGATCAACTTCCCCGCGGCAGTCGGGTGCTTGATGTGGGATGCGGCATTGGCGGGAGCGCCCGCATCCTGGCTCGGGACTATGGCTTTGACGTCCTCGGGATCAGCATCAGTCCCGCCCAGATCGCCCGGGCCCGCAGCCTCACGCCGCCAGACCTCAGCCACTGCCGCTTTGCGGTCATGGATGCCCTGGCGATGGACCTTGCCGATGGCAGCTTTGATGCCGTGTGGAGTGTGGAAGCAGGACCCCACATGCCGGACAAGCAGCGCTACGCCGACGAGATGCTCCGGGTCTTGCGCCTTGGCGGCCGCCTCGCCGTCGCCGACTGGAACCAGCGCGATCCCGCCGACGGGCACATGAGTCGCCTGGAGCGCTGGGTAATGCGCCAATTGCTCGATCAATGGGCCCATCCCGCCTTCGCCAGCATCCCTGGCCTACGTAGCAACCTGGAATCCAGTCCCTGGAGCGAAGGAATCCGCGTTCAAACCGACGATTGGAGCATCGCCACCCAACCGTCCTGGATGGACTCGATCAGCGAAGGCCTGCGTCGCCCCATGGCCGTGCTGGGTCTGGGGCCTGGGGCCCTGCTCAAAGCCTTAAGGGAAACCCCCACGCTGCTGTTAATGGACTGGGCCTTCCGCCGCGGGCTGATGCGCTTTGGAGTCTTTCGAGGAACCAAGGAAACCTCAGGCGATGGCTGATCCAGCCCCATCAACCGCCAGGTTGGTGAGGGGATAGGCCCCAAACAGGGCCAGATGCTCACAGAGGGGCCTCAGAGCCGTGAGAGCTCTCTCCAACGGTTGTGACCCCGCAGACAGTTCCAGATCAACAAAAAAGAGGTATTCCCCCAGCTCCCTCTTGGAGGGCCTGGATTCGATCCGACTCATATTCAACCCCTGGCTGGCAAAACAGCCGAGGGCCTCCAGAAGGGCGCCCGGCCGGTTGGCCTGCAAGGAAAAGGCAAGACTCACCAAGGGGCCATCACTGGAGCGGGGTCCACGACGCAGCAGCAGGAATCGGGTGCAGTTTCCAGCGACATCGTTGATCGGATAGGCCAACACCTCCAAGCCGTGTTCGACGGCCGCCTCCCGGGAGGCCACGGCGGCCCGAAAGCGGCTGCCGCGCACCATCCGGGCCGCCTCGGCAGTGGAACTGGTGGGCAACTGCAAGGCTCCAGCACAATGCTCAGCCAGCCACAGGCTGCACTGGGCCAGGGCCTGGGGATGGGACAGCACTTCACTGACAGCTTCGATCGGCCCGCCACCTACCAGGGCATGGCGGATCGGCAGCACCACCGCCCTGGCCACGGCCAAGTCGGGATGCTCCCACAGGGCATCGAGACAGGCCGTGACCCCTCCCTCCACCGAATTCTCAACAGGCACCACAGCCGCCTCGCAATCCCCTTGGGCGAGAGCCTGGATGACCGAACGAATGCCCATCTTCGGCACGAACACCACCGGGTCCAGTCCTTCGAGCGTGGCCAACTGCCTGGCGGCCTGTTCGCCGTAGGTGCCGACAGGGCCAAGGAAGGCAAGATGCATGGTGAATGGAGGGGTGCAGGGCTGCCGATAGGATCATGACCTGCCGGCATGCAGGCCATGGCTCTGGCCTTCAAAGCCAGTCAGAAACTCGATCTTCCCGTTGTCGAGCAGGCCCAGCGACTCCCCGACTATCTGGCAGACGAGCAACGGGTGGTCCAGGCCCTCTTAGACCCTCGCCAGTTGGAATCCCTCGGTGCCGGTCATTACCGGTACACGGTGACCAGGGTGCAGGTGTTCCAACTCCAGATCCAACCGATTGTGGAACTGGAGGCACGGCAGCGGGACGGCAGGCTTGAACTGGAAGCTCTCGATTGCCACCTCGAAGGGCTGGGGTTTGTCGATCATTTTCAGCTGACCCTCAATTCCTGGCTCACCCCCACAACCAACGGCCTGCAAGGGGAAGCCACGTTGGCGGTCACGGTGAGCCGCCCGACGCTCCTGAAAATGATTCCGGCCCGGGTGCTGGAAGCCACCGGCCGCTCAATTCTGGGGGGTATTCTGGCCACGATCAAGGGTCGCGTCGGTCAGCAATTGCTCGACGACTTCCAGGAATGGTGTATTGGGAACGCAGAAAACTGAGCCGGTGTAGCGGCGTGGGGCCGTACTCAATGAGCGCCTGACGGTGCTGGAGCGTGCCGTAGCCGGCATGGCGCTCAAGGCCATAGCCCGGATAACGCTCGGCGAGCCGCCGCATAAGGGCATCCCGCTCTTGTTTGGCCAACACACTGGCGGCAGCAATGGTGGCGCAATGGAGATCACCAGCCACCAAAGTCACCTGGGGCCCTGCCCAGGAGCGCAAGGGAAGCACCCCATCCACGATCAACAAACGCGGCATCCGCGTTAGACGCAGCAAGGCCCGATGCATGGCCCGCTCCGTTGCCGTGCGGATTCCCCAGCGATCAATTTCGGCCGCACTGGCCTGACCAAGGCTCCAGGTCAAAGCCGCCGTGTGAATCGGACCCACCAAGGCGGCGCGACGTCTTGGTGTGAGCTTTTTGCTGTCGGTGAGACCTGCGGCCGCTAACGGGGCCAAGGCCTGGGCTGGCAACACCACCGCAGCGGCGAAGACCGGACCGAACAGACAGCCACGTCCCACTTCGTCCACTCCGGCGCACCAGGCGGGATCGTGCCCACACCAGGGGTCCGCCGCAGTGGCCACAAAGGGTTGAGTCAGGGCAGGGACCGTGAGAACGAACGATCCGTGTCAGACGGAGGCCGAGGAGCGGCGACGGCGGCGACGGGGCTCGGAGGTCTCCTCCTCAGCGGCCGCAGCCTCAGCCGGAGGGCTCTTCGCTCCAACGGCCTGCTCCTGCGGTGGAAGCGGTGCCGAGTCCCTGCTGCGGGACGACGGGGAGCGGCGGCTGATCGGAACCTCCACGGTGAGCACATCCTCCGGAACGGTGGTCACAGGTCCTGGAAATGGCAGGGGAGTGATTTCGACCATCGGCAACGCGTCTCCACCACCTGGAAGCTCCTCCACGGATCCACGGGAACGGGATTCGGCACTGGCCTCAGCAAAAACGGAGCGGCTTTCACCACCACCTCGGCCCCGCCGCCGCCGCCGACCGCCGCTCGCGGCCAACTGCAGGCGCGCCTCTTCCAGCACCGCCTCAGGGTCCTCACCAGGCCGAACCACACGGACCATCACATTGTCGGAAGGAGCTTGGGCCTCCAGCAACAAAGCAGGACTCAATCCCATCCAGCCAAAAACCAACTCCTGAGCCGGTTCCATCGGCACCGCCACCAGATCGGGCTCCTGCCGGCGGGAAGGAGCCTCCGTCCCCACGTAGGGGTCGGGAGCCGCCGCAGACAAAGGCGGCTCAGGCGCGTAGGAGCTGGCGAGCTCCGTGGCCCCATCGCCACCACGGCCCCCACGGCCCCCACGACGACGGCGAGCACCGCTCCCCGCCTCCACAAGGGACGGACTGGCAACCTCAGCGCGGGCGGAGGCGGCCGATCGCACCAGTCCGGAGACCGTGGCCAGGGGCTGCAGGGTGTCCTGACCAGGGAGTACGGCGACATGACCGAGCCCACCGCAACTTGGACAGGCCCGTCCGAACAACTCATAGATGTTCTGACCCTGCCGTTTGCGGGTTAGTTCCACCAAGCCAAGCTCGGTGAGCTGGGCGATCTGGGGACGGGCGGAATCGTGGCGGACCGCCTGGGTGAAATGCTCCAGCATTTGGAGCTGATCACGCCGCGACTCCATGTCGATGAAGTCGATGATCACCACACCACCGATATTTCGCAGCTTGAGTTGGCGGGCGATCTCCACAGCCGCCTCACAATTGGTCCAGAGAACGGTTTCGCGGGCGTTCGCGGAACGGGTGAAGGAACCCGAGTTGACATCAATGACGGTGAGAGCCTCCGTAGGCTCAATGATCACGTAGCCACCGGAGGGCAGATCAACCCTGGGCTTTAGGGCATCGCGAATGGCTGCGTGGACTCGATAGTGCTCAAGGATTTCCGTTGATTCGCCATGAAACTCAATCAAAAGATTGGCCTGATCAGCACCAAGGAATCCCTGGACGCGACCAACAGCTTCGGGGCTATCGACCACCACCCGAGTCACTTCTGGGCCATAGAAGTCCCGCAGGACACGATGGACGAAATCCTCATCACGGTTCAGCAAAACGGGAGGGTTGGCCGTTTCGGCAGCCTGCTGAATCGCCTCCCACTGCCTCAACAGGGACTCCAGATCGTCGATCAGGACCTCTTCACTGATTCCTTCCGCTTCGGTGCGAATCAGCAGACCAGCGCCCGGCGGCTTAATCAGGACTCCTAAGGCCCGAAGTCGATTGCGCTCGTTTTCACCGTTGATCCGACGGGAGATATTCACACCCTGGCCATGGGGCTGCAGGATCAGAAACCGACCAGGCAGGGAAAGGTTGCCCGTCAGCCGCGGTCCCTTGGTTCCCGTAGGCTCCTTCATTACCTGCACGAGCACCTTCTGACGGGGCTCAAGCAATTCGGTGATGCCAGCACCACCTTTTTTCAGGCGGAGTGGACCAAGGTCGGTGATGTGAATAAAGCCATTTTTTTCGCTTTCACCGATATTAACGAACGCCGCATCAATACCCGGCAATACGTTTTCAACGGTGCCGAGATAGACGTCGCCGATTTGGTAGCGGCCTTGGGCCACAACCAGTTCATCGACACGTTCGTCATTGAGCACTGCGGCGATTCGCAGCTGCTCAGCGATGACGATCTGCTGGGGCATGGAGGATAGGTGGGCTCAAGGGAGCCCTGCCATTAACGGCAGGAGGGGGGAAACCTGGAAGCGTTGAACGCCCCAAGGCCAAATAAAAAAAATGAGAGCAATGCTGCTCACCCGTCATCGGTCAGGACGGGACCATACCGGGATACATCCGGAATGGACGAGTCGCTTGAAACCCGTTGCCAGAGGAACAAAATAGTCCCCAGGCCCAAGGTGATATAGCAACGAATGAGCTGCGCATCGACAGGAGCGGAAGCGCTGTCCGCGAGGGGCTTCTAGAAAGCGACCTGGAGGAAAAGCGTCTGATCGGAATAGCTTGAGGGAGTACCTCGAAGATCCATCACCGATCTTGTAAGTAACTTAGCACGGGCGGAGTCGTAGGGCTCGACGCTGGACAGGACCAACCTGGAGGGGAACGGCCAACCGCTCTGCCAACCAATGGCGCACCTGTTCGGGACGGAGACTGCGCCCCTGGGAATCGATCGCGGCCACCAGGTCGAGACTGACCGCGGCCGGTGCCCCGACGCCCCCATCCTCCGACCTAACTGGTTGCCACTCAAGCGCCAGAAGATCGGGACGGCAGTCGCGCTGGCGCGGGCGTCCCTTTTTGTCGTGATCGTGCCACATCAGACTGTTGGCACTGAGCAGGGCCTGAATCGCCCCTGACCAGTCCGAGGGGGCCAGGGACGGCGTGCCCTCCACAGGCCGTAGCACCATCCGCCACTCAGCAGCCTCCAGCTCCTGGGAGAGGCTGGGTCCATGGACGGGGACCGGCGCGACGGACAACAGCCGCAGCTCCTCGCCCAACTCCGCCTGCAGGCGCTCACGTACCTCGTTGCCCGGGATCTCCTGGGTGAACTCCAGATCCAGCCACTCCCCCAACCCTTCCACCCCTAGGGGCAGGGACAGGGCCAGTTGCAGGCGCGGTAACGGGTGAAAACCGCCGGTGAAGCTCACCGGCAGGCCGGAACGGCGCAGAGCCCGTTCCAGCATGCGCAGGGTGTCGAGGTGACTGATCAGGGCCAGGGAACCGGTTTTGGTGAAGCCGAAGCGCAGCCGACTCACCCGCTCACTGGCCGGTGCACGCCGGGGCAGCGGTAAGGGAATCGGCGGGGGCGGGATCACCACGTTGTGGCCCAGGTCGGTGCCGCAGACCCCACAGTGGCTACACCCCTCAAAGGAGCAGTCCGGCACGACAGTGGCGGCCAGGGCACGCTGAAGATCCTCGGCCAGCCAGTCCTTATCGAGGCCGGTATCGATGTGATCCCAGGGCAGCGGCTGGCGACAAAAGGCCTCCAGATCGTCCTGGGAGAGCGCCTCCGCCGCAGTCCAGCCCCCAAGTTCCAGGGCCCGATAGCGCCCCCCCAGGCCGGCGGCCTCAATGGCCCCGGCCCAGGCGCCCGCCGTCCGCTCGGCCGATTCAAACCAGGCATCGAGGCCGGCGCCCGCCCGCCAGGCCGCCTCGATCACGGGCCCCAGACGACGATCACCACGCCCGACGAAATCCTCCACCGCCGACATCCGTACATCGGTGAAGTTGGTCTTGAGACCACGCAACTGCCGAAGTGCCCTGCGCAGCAACTCCTGACGACGCACAAACTCCGCGGTGGAGACGCTATGCCACTGAAAAGGAGTGTGGGGCTTGGGCGTGAAGTTGCTGATCGTGAGATTGAGCTCCAGCCGCCCAAGATCCCGGCATTGCTCCTGAAGGGCCCGACAGGTATCGGCAATGCCAATCACATCGGCATCGGTTTCGCCAGGCAGGCCGATCATGAAATACAGCTTCACCTTGCGGTAGCCGTTTTCCATCGCCGTACGGATACCGCGCAGCAGTTCCGCATCCGTGAGGCCCTTGTTCACGATGTCCCGTAATCGCTGGCTGCCGGCCTCCGGGGCGAAGGTGAGGCCCGCCTGTCGGGTGCCGCCCAGGATGTGGGCGATGTTGGCATCGAAACGATCCACCCGCTGGCTAGGCAAAGTGAGGCTCACGTTCTGATCAGCCAACCGATTCCGCAGCTCCACCCCCACCGCCGGCAGCGCCAGATAGTCGGAACAACTGAGGGACAGCAGGGAGAAATCCGCATAGCCCGTGCGGCGCATCCCCTCCTCCACGGCCTCGATCACCGCCTCCGGCTCCACGTCCCTGGCCGGGCGGGTGAGCATGCCGGGCTGACAGAACCGACAACCGCGGGTGCATCCCCGCCGGATCTCCAGGGTGAGGCGATCGTGCACGGTTTCGATATGCGGCACCAGCCCCATCGCGTAATGGGGCATGGGCGTGGCGGTGCGCCGCAGGATCCGTGGCGGCAGGCCCGGCTCCAGGGGGACAAGACTCACCCGATCCGGCCCTGGGCCATAAAGAGTGGGGACATACACCCCGGGCACCTGGGCCAGGTCCCGCAACAGCGCCCGACGGCCCAGGCCGGCGGCGCGCCCCTCGGCCACCACCAGGCCGATCTCAGGCAACAGCTCCTCCCCATCCCCGAGGGCGATGAAGTCGAAAAAGGCCGCAAAGGGCTCGGGATTGCTGGTGGCGGTGGGACCCCCGGCAAAGATCAGGGGCGGGGACGCGGGATCGGCGAGGGACCGATCGCCCCGATCAGCAGCCCGCAGGGGAATGCCCGCCAGGTCCAGCATCTCCAGGATGTTGGTGGCGCCCAATTCGTAGCTGAGGCTGAAGCCCAGGAGGTCGAAGGCGGCTAAGGGGCGGCGACTCTCCACCGCGAACAACGGCACGGAACGCTCCCGCAGCCGCCCGGCCAGGTCGGCGGCGGGCAAGTAGGCGCGATCGCAGATCTGACCCGGCAGGGTGTTGAGGATGGAATAAAGAAGGATGTGGCCGAGATTGCTGGCCCCCACCTCATACACCTCCGGATAGGTGAGCGCCCATCGCACCCCGGCGGCGACCCAGTCCTCAGACCAATCCCGCGCCAGCACTCCCCGTTCGTTGCCCAGGTAACGGGCCGGCTTGGTGATCGCCAGATCCACCAGCTCCTCGAAGGCGACGGGGGCGGTCATGGCGTCCACGAACAGGTGGGAAGGCAAGCGTAGGCAGGCCCCGACCGCCGCCATAGGAAGATTCCCCCCTGCTCCTCCCGCGACGGCGCTTGCCGTCTGCTCCGGTTCCATGGTTCTGGTCAACGGCAACTACCTCAAGCTCAAGGCTGGCTATCTGTTCCCCGAGATCGCCCGACGCGTGAAGGCCTTCAGCGAGGCCCACCCCGAAGCCCCGATCATCCGCCTGGGCATTGGCGATGTGACCGAACCCCTGCCGCAGGCCTGCCGCAACGCCATGAAGGCGGCGGTGGATGAGCTGGGAACCCGCGAGGGCTTCCATGGCTATGGCCCAGAGCAGGGCTACCTCTGGCTGCGCGAGGCAATCGCCCGCCAGGATTTTCAGGCGCGGGGCTGCGAGGTGAGCGCCGAGGAGATCTTCATCTCCGATGGCTCTAAATGCGACAGCAGCAACATCCTCGACATCCTTGGCGAGGGCAACCGCATCGCCGTGACCGACCCGGTATATCCGGTGTACGTGGACAGCAACGTGATGGCGGGACGGACCGGTGAGGCCAATGGCGCCGGCCAGTACGGCGGACTCACCTACCTGCCGATCACGGCCGAGAACGGCTTCACCGCGCCCCTTCCCGAAGGGAAGGTGGACCTGATCTACCTCTGCTTCCCCAACAACCCCACCGGCGCGGTGGCCACGAAGGAGCAGCTGAAGCGCTGGGTGGACTACGCCCTAGCCAACGACGCCCTGATCCTCTTCGATGCGGCCTACGAGGCCTTCATCCGCGACCCGGAACTGCCCCATTCGATCTATGAGATCGAGGGCGCCCGCCAGTGCGCGATCGAATTCCGCTCCTTCTCCAAAAACGCCGGCTTCACCGGAACCCGCTGCGCCCTCACGGTGGTGCCGAAGGGTCTCAGCGGCACCGCCGCCAATGGCGAGAAGGTGGAGCTGTGGGGCCTGTGGAACCGCCGCCAGTGCACCAAGTTCAACGGCGTGAGCTATATCGTGCAGCGCGGCGCCGAGGCGGTGTATTCACCCGAAGGCCAGGCCCAGGTGAAGGCTCTGATCGATTTCTACATGGACAACGCCGCCCTGATCCGGCAGGAACTCACAGCGGCCGGCATCGCCGTCTACGGCGGCGAGCAGGCCCCCTATGTGTGGTTGAAAACCCCGAAGGGGCTGGATTCCTGGGGCTTCTTCGACCACCTGCTAGGTCAGGCCCATGTGGTGGGCACCCCCGGCAGCGGCTTCGGCGCCGCCGGGGAGGGCTACTTCCGCCTGTCGGCCTTCAACAGCCGCGCCAATGTGGAGGAAGCCATGCGACGGGTGCGTGCCTTGGGATGAGAGCTGTTTAAAGTTATGACCGGTCTGACGAAGACGGCCATGGTGGATACGGCCCTCTCCGCCTCCCTTCCTCTCCCTCCCGCCCACCAAGGTGGCCGCCCCTGGTTCCGCCAGGCCAGCGACGTCCCTGGGCAGGAGAGAGGGGGTGCGGCGGTGATGGAGAAAGCCCCCGAACGGGTGCGCAAGCCCTCGCCCCGGTACAAGGTGCTGCTCCACAACGATCCGGTCAACAGCATGGAATACGTGGTGACGACCCTGCAGCAGGTGGTGCCCTCCCTCAGCGAACAGGATGCGATTGCCGTGATGCTGGAGGCCCACAACACCGGCGTGGGCCTGGTGATCGTGTGCGACATCGAACCGGCCGAGTTTTACTGCGAAACCCTCAAGGCCAAGGGGCTCACCAGCACGATCGAGCCGGAGAGCTGAATGCCTGCCCACCGCCCGCGCTGGGCGGGCACCCTCCTCTATCCGGCATGTCTCGTGGCCCTGTTCCTGGGCCTCCAGATGCTGTCGACCCCATTCGGCCTGCCTGAAGGGTCCCGCGCCAGCCTGGGCGGCGTGGTGGCCCTTCTGGCCCTGATGGTGAGCCTGCCGATCCGGCTCCGGGTGGCCTGGGGGGTCGCGGATCCCTGGCAGCAGCTGGGGGTGGCCCGGGCGCCGCTGACCATCGCCAAGAGCCTGGTGCGGGGGCTGGTCAAGGCCAGCCTGCTGTTGGCGTTGGTTGGTGGGGGGCTGCTGCTGACGGGCCAGGCCCACTGGTTGGGCCAGGAGCACGCCAGCAGCCTGCTCAATGCCCTGGCCCTGGGAGTGGGTGTTGGCTTTGCGGAGGAACTGCTGTTTCGGGGTTGGTTGCTAGGCGAACTGGAAGCCCATCTGGGGGCAGGCCGTGCCCTGCTCGCCCAGGCCGTGGTGTTCAGCCTGGTCCATACCCGCTTCAACCTCGGCGGGCCGGCCCTGCTGGGGCTGCTGGGGGGACTGGGTCTGCTCGGCCTGGCCTTAGGCCTTCAACGCCACGCCGATGGGGGATCGCTTTGGGGCGCGGTGGGGTTGCATGGCGGCCTGGTGGGCGGTTGGTTTGCGCTCCAGAGCGGACTCCTGAGCCTGTTCCCCACAGCACCCTCCTGGCTGATCGGACCCGGCGGCCCTAGCCCCAACCCGATTGGTGGGGCGCTGGGTTGGGCCGGACTAGGTCTGCTGGTGGCTTGGCGCCGGCGTTGGTGGCCCGGCCGCTGAGCCACCGAATCAGCGCACCGCCGTTGCCAGCGCCGCCCGCCCCTGCACCGGTGCCCGGAGGGATTCTTCCAGGGGCGCGCAGCCGTAGTCCCGCTCGAGAAGATCGATCACGGTGCGACCAAAATCAGTGGGGTTGCGCTGAAACGCCTCCAGACAGATCCGCCCGAAAACACTCCCCATGGGTTCGGGGTTCCAGAGCAACTTGCGGGCCGTCCAGGGAAGCATGCTCATCGGGTTGTAGCCCGGCCGAATGATGCCCTGCTCAAAACCGTACTGCTCCAGATGGGTGTGGGGCTGGAGGCCAATGAAGAAAATGGCGGGCTCCACCTTGTCGACCCCGAAAATCCGCTCTAGTTCACGGTGATAGGACACGGTCTGACGAATGGTCTCAGGCCTTTCATCAATAACATTGAACGAATAATTAACGGAAACGTGGTCTTTGAAGCCAGCCCTAGCAAGCAAGCGACAATTATTAAGCACCGTCCGCAAATTATAACCCATTCTCATCTTTCGCACTAACTCCTGGGACCCCGAGGTGATCCCTATCTCGAAGTAGCTCATGCCCGTTGCCACCATCAGCTCAGCCAATTCCGCATCGAGATTGTCGGCGCGGATATAAGCAGCCCAGCGAATATCCACCATGCCGGAAGCCAAAATTGCCCGCATCAACTGCTTGGCATCATCAATATAGCGACGGGCCGGGATGAACTGAGCATCGGTGAACCAGAAGCCCCGCACCCCGCGGTCGTAGAGCTGGCGCATCTCCCGAATCACCTCATCGACAGGATTCAGGCGGACCGACTTCCCTTCAATAACGGTGTAAATGCAGTAGCAACAATTGTGTGGACAACCTCGCTTGGTTTGGACGCCCACATAAAAATCTCCGCCATCGAGATACCAGGAAAGCTGGGGCCAGATACTACCGATATAGTTGTAATCACAAGCGGTCTTAGCAACAGGGGCCGGTGGCTCGTGAATCAGGCCCGGGCGGGGGGCGTCTCCAACCACAAAACAACGCTCCTGCTCCAGAGTTTCACCTCGGATGAGCTTTTCGAGCAGCGATTCCCCCTCCCCGACCGAAACGACCGTGCCCTTGGGAAGCCCACGTCCGAGCTGTTCATAAAACACACTCACCGCCCCACCACCAAGCACGGCGCGGGCGCCAGGCTGAACGCGACGGGCCTGCCGTAGCCCATCGCGGACCAAACGCTGATTACGCCAGAGTTCACCGTAGTGGGTGCCCATCAATCGCATACCACCCAGGGCACCCCTGAGTCGCCGCAGCGGGTTACGGGCGTAAAACACTTCAAATGAATTCTGAAGTGGATTGCCCCCACGACCATCCACCGGGGCATAGATCTGAATGTCCCGCCAGGAGAACACCAGCAGGGTGGGGCGGAACTCGGCGATGGTGGTACGTAACACCCGGCGCACATCCAGCACCGGCAACGCGGCCAAATCAAGAAGGCGTTGAGGGAGTCCGGGAAAGCATTTGTGCAAATGGTCGGCGAGATAAATCGGACCGACCGGAAAAATGGGATTGCAGGGCAGGCGCACCAGCAGCACCCGATGGTTGCTCACGGCTCCGGCGGCTGCGCATTGGGCTGGGACGCTAACAACCCTTCAGGCATGGCAGCGATCCGCCCGGTAAGGGGCCCAAGCGCCAGGGGAGGCGCGCAGGCCTGGGCCCAGCCGCCGGCGGCCTCCAGATTTCTTCATGAAGGCCGCTTCACACACGGCGCAATGTTCCGTTACAGTTGCTCGTGTCGGTGGCCCTTTCGGGTTTCCGGCCTTCCTTCCGCCCGGTCTCTGGCCCCTGGGTCTGAACCGTTGGCTTCCCC
>CAIOCZ010000170.1 GCA_903856805.1 uncultured cyanobacterium
CACGCCGCTGGAGTGGTGCCAGGGGCCCTACCCCCGGGGCTATGGCCGCTTGCTGGCGGAGGGGCGCGTGCCCGATGCCATTCGCCTGCGCACTCGCCACGGCTTGCAATCCGCCGATGGCTGGCACCGGATCCGCCATCAGCGCCAGCGCTATCAGCAGGAGCTCCAGCTGCTGGAGGCCACCCCCCTGCTCGCGGATCAGCTCGACCACGACCGGGTGCGGCGCACGGTGGAGGGTTGGCCCTGGGGGGAGGGGGGCGGAGCCCCACTGCTGGAGGTGTTCAGCATCGATCGCTTGCTCAGCGTGGCGGGGTTCCTGCGGTTCACCAGCGCACGGCTGGAGCAGTTGGCGCAACGTCCGCCTAAGGCAACGGCGGCTCCTGACGGGGAATGGCAACATCCATGAACCCCTGCGGCGCCGCGCCCCGGCTTCCCCCATGGACAATCCTGCTGCCGGCTCCACGGTGCGGCTAAAGCGACGGGTACAGAGCCAGCCGGTACCGGACGGACTGGTGCTGTTGGACCTCGATAGCCTCGCGGTGCTGGAGCTGGATGCCCCCGGGGCAGCGATGTGGGAGGCCCTGGCCGCCGCTCCGGAGCCGGCCACCGCGATGGAGCACGCCATCTCGGTGTTGTTGGCCCGCTACGACGTGGACCGTCCCACCCTGGAGGCGGATCTGGGGCGGTTTGTGGAGGAGCTGGTGGAGGCGGGCCTGGCCTCCCCGGCGGACGAGCCGGCAGCGTCAGAGCCCACCGCTGGGATGACGCCCCTGCCTGCCCCCTCCGGGCCGGGCCCTGGCGATCTCTATCTCGACCTGCTCACCCGGGCCATCGCCGGCCTCACCGTGCCCGCCAACCTGCCGCGCCTGGACACCCGGGTGCTGGGCCGGGATGGCCCCTGCGGCGATCCGGTGCCGATGTCGATGATCGGCCTGGTGCGCCTGCGCAACATCCGCGATCTGGCCGAGCGGGTGCTCGCGGACGGCGTGGCGGGGGACTTCATCGAATGCGGCGTCTGGCGGGGGGGGGCGGCCATGGTGATGCGGGGGGTGCTGGCGGCCCATGGGGTCAGCGACCGCAAGGTGTGGCTCGCCGATTCCTTTGCGGGGCTGCCGACCCCCGATCCGGAGCGCTACCCGGAGGATGCGTTCTGGCAACCCTGGGCGGGTCGTTTGGCGGTGTCGGAGCAGCAGGTGCGCCGCAATTTCGAGGCCTATGGCCTGCTGGATGACCAGGTGCGTTTTCTGCCGGGCTGGTTTGCGGACACCCTGCCCCAGGCGCCCCCCGCTCCCCTCGCCCTGCTGCGGCTGGATGGGGATCTGTACGCCTCCACCGAGGTGGCCCTGCGCCAGCTCTACCCCCGCCTCTCCCCCGGCGGATTCGTGATCATCGACGACTACTGGCTGACCTCCTGCCGTCAGGCCGTGGACGACTACCGGGCCGCCGAGGCCATTGAGGCGGAGTTGCAACCGATCGATTGGACCGGGGTGTGGTGGCGCAAGTCAGCCCCCTGAGGGCTCCAGCAGACGCTGGCGGCGCACGAGATCGGCCTGGATCCAGGCCCGCTCGGCGGTGCCAGGGGCCTCACGGCGCAGAAAGGCCTCTCCCCAGGCCCCCAGTTCGGCCACGGCCCGCGCCCGTTGCGAGGGCGTAAGCCCAAGCCTTGGCCGGGCCCAGGCCAGCACGGACACCAGATCGGGCCGCCGGCCCAACCCTTCGGCGGCGATGGTCTGGCGCAGCCGGGCCACCTCCAGCACCTGGGGATACCGCTGAAGGCGGCTGAGCTGCCCAGGATGGCAGCGGTAGCGGCACACCACCTCCGGCAGCACGCGCACATCGCCACGACGGCAGAGTTGCCAAAGCATCCAGTAGTCGTCGCAAAGGGGATGGTCTTCAGCGAAACCCCCGACGGCCCGCAGGGCTTCGGTGCGGTAGAGGGTGGTGGAGGCCAGGGCGGCGCAGGCCAGGGGCAAGGCATAGCGCACCGCCACGGGGGCCAAGGGCACGAGGGCGAGGTCGGCGGGGGCCGCGACAGGCAGCCCCGCCCGATCGATCGGTTCCAA
>CAIOCZ010000171.1 GCA_903856805.1 uncultured cyanobacterium
CTACATCAAGGCCAACCACGGCATCGCTGGTGATCCCGGCGTCATCGCCAACAACTACATCGATTACGCCATCGCCGCTCTCGTCTGAGCTTCCTTCGCGGTTCGATCCAATCCCAGGGGCCCTCACGGGCCCCTTTTTTTTGTCACGGGCCCTGACATCGGCGCCGACAACGGCCGCGAGGGTGGCAACATCGACACCGGTGTGTTGTCAGAATTCTGGCCATGGCTGGCGCGGCCGATCTCGAAGCCCCTCCCCCCGGCGCCGGCGAGCCGATTAGCGAGGCAGAAGCCCTACGCCGCCTGCGCCAGAGTGAAGATCAATCCCTCCAGTACTACGCCGCCTGGTGGCTCGGACGGATGCGAAGTCGCCACCCCGACGCCGTTCCCCTGCTCCAGGCCGCTCTGCGCCAGCGCCAACCCCGCAACCCGGCCGCCGGCGTGGAACACAACGCTGTCGCCCGCAATGCGGCCCGCGCCCTCGGAAAACTCGGCGACCCCAGGGCCGTGGACGATCTTCTAGCCGCCCTCGAGGACAACGATGACGGCTTGCGTGAGGCCGCGGTGCGGGCCCTCGGTGACCTGCGTGCCACCGCCGCGGTGGCGCCCATCTGCCGCCGCCTGGCCAGTGGCCTGACCGGCGCCGGTGCGCCCCAGGCCAACAGCCCCAAGTTGCAGGAACCCTGTGAAGCCCTGCTGGAGGCCCTGGGGGACATCGGCCTGGCCGAAGATCCTGTGCTTCGAGTGATTGAGCCGTTTCTCAATCATGACCGGCCCCTGATCCGCAGCGCTGCCGGCCGGGCCCTACTGATGCTCACGGGTGATCCCCGCTGGGCCAATGATCTGCTCAGCCTGCTGGCCCATCCTCAGCTTCAGGTTCGGCGTGCTGCCCTGATGGACCTGGGTGCCGTGGGCTGGCGGCCGGCGCTGGAGCCGATCTGTCGCACCCTGGCGGAAAACAGCCTCAAGTTGATCGCCCTCCGCGGCCTCCTGGAACATGGCCAGGGGGAACCCGACGACGAAGCGATCCTGGCCGCCATGGATGCCCTGCTCTGACCCTGGCTCCGCGCCGTCATCCACACCCACGCCATGCCCGAAGTCCTCACCACCGCTGCCCTGATCGCTGCCCTGGAACACGCCGACAGCAGCGCCGCCCTGTTGACAGCCACCCAGGCCCTGGCCGCAGCGGCCGGAGACGACCAGGCCGCCATCACCACCCTCGTCCAGGTGCTTGGCTTCAACAACCCCGGAGCGGCGGTGGCGGCCGTGGACGGCCTGATCGCCATCGGTCCAGCGGCGGTGGATCCCCTACTGCACAACCTGGACGTCCACAACTATGGCGCCCGGGCCTGGGCCGTACGCGCCCTGGCCGGCATCGGCGATGTGCGGGGGCTGGAGCTGCTGGAGCAGGCTCTTGGAGACGACATCGGCGCCAGTGTGCGCAGGGCCGCCGCCCGGGGCCTGGGGCAACTGCAGCTCCTTGGCCTGGAGGGGCCCCTCCGGGAGGCGGTGATCGAACGCTGCCTCCAGGCCCTGGAAGCCGGCGGTGGTGATGACGAATGGGTGGTGCGCTACGCCGTGGTGGTGGGGCTGGAATCCCTTGCCCGGACGATGGAGGGCGATGCGGACCAGCTCCAGCGCACCTACTCCGCCCTATCCCAACTCGCCGCCGAAGCGGGGGAACCCACCCCGGTCGTCCGGCTCCGCGCCAGCCTGGCCCTGCGCCGCCTGCCGTGATGCGTTTGCCTCCCCGTTCCCCCCGCAGACCAACCCGCCTGTTATTCGTCTGCCTCGGCAACATCTGCCGCTCGCCCGCTGCCGAGGGGGTGTTCCTGCATCACCTGGCCGGCGCCGACCTTGGCCACGTCTTCGAGGTTGATTCCGCCGGCACAGGAGGGTGGCATGTGGGGCAGCCGGCCGATCCACGCATGCGCGCCGCGGCCGAACGACGGGGCATCCACCTGCCCAGTCGGGCGCGGCGGCTGGAAGTGGACGACCTGCACAACTTTGACCACATCCTGACGATGGATGCGGACAATCTGGGCGCCGTTCAGAACATGGCGCGTCAGAACTTGTCGCGTCAGACCCGCCCCACGGCAACGATCACCCCGATCACCGACTATTGCCAACGCTTCACCGCCGCCGAGATCCCCGATCCCTACTACGGCGGTCCCCAGGGTTTCGACCACGTTCTCGATCTACTGGAGGACGCCTGCGCAGGCCTGCTGGACTCCCTGCGGCCCCGCTAACCCCGATCGACACTCCAGGCCTCCTCGGGAACCCTTTGGCGAAACAAATCCTCCAGGGCCTCGATCACCCGCTCGATCGTCATCCCATCGGTGACCAACTCGACGGCGTCCTCCGCCTGGCGGAGCGGCGCCACCTCCCGGGTGGAGTCCTGATGATCCCGCTCGGCGATCTGGGCCTCCAGAGCACTCAGCGCCGGAACGGGGAAGCCCCGTTGCTCCAGGTCCTGGGCCCGCCGTCGGGCCCGCTCAGCCACGCTGGCGGTGAGAAACACCTTGCAATCCGCCTCGGGGAACACGGCCGTGCCGATGTCCCGGCCTTCCGCCACCAGACCCCCCCGACGCCCCATGGCCTGCTGCTGGGCCGTCAACGCCTCGCGGACACAGCTGTGGGCCGCCACCAGCGACACCTGAGCCGTGACCTCCGGACTGCGAATGGCCACCGTGACATCGTGACCATTGACGGTGACCTGGGGATCGTCGTCGTCCCCGGAACCGAGCCGCAGATCGAGCCCCTCCAGCAGGGGAGCCACCGCGGCGGCATCGCCGGCATCCACCCCCTGCTGCTGCACCCACCAGGTGAGCGCCCGATACATTGCTCCGGTGTCGAGGTACACCAGCCCCAACCGACGGGCCAGGGCACGGGTCACCGTGCTCTTGCCGGCACCAGCAGGGCCATCGATGGCGACGATCGGGGGACGGCTCATCAGAAATACGTGGTCGATCAATCGGCTTGGACCGCAGTGGACCGCCGCCGCCAGGAGCGCCAGCCCTGCCACCCGCGACAGTGGTTGCAGGTTATGTGCCTGCACCAGCTCCAGGTAGTCGAGACGCAGGCCAGCGGCCCGCAATTGGCGCTCCGCCACGGTCAAGAGCTCCGTCGCCTCGCTCACACCACCGGCATGGGCCGCAGCCGCGGCCGCGAGGGCCGCCGGCAAGGCCAAGGCTTGCCGCTGCTGATCAAAAGAGAGGTAACGGTTGCGGGAACTGCAGGCCAGGCCCCCCTCCGTCCGCACCGTGGCGCAGCCCTGAACCAGCACGGGCCAGCCCAGATCGGCGACCACCCGCCGCAGAATCACCAGCTGCTGCCAATCCTTCTCGCCCATCACCAACCGATCGGGACGCACCAGACCAAGCAGGCGACAGACCACCGTGGCCACCCCATCAAAATGGCCAGGTCGGGTGCGACCACAGAGCCTGGCCTGCAACGCTGGAGGTGGCTGCACCCGGGTGAGATCAGCCTCCCCATGGGGATAGATCTCCTCCAGCGACGGGGCGAATAGGGCTTCGGCACCGGCCTGCTGTGCCAGTTGGGCATCGCGCTCCAGATCCCTGGGGTAGCACTGGAAATCCTCCCCGGGGCCGAATTGCAGGGGATTGACGAAGACACTGAGCAGAACAGCCGGCGGGCCTGCGGCTTCCGCAACGGCGGCCCGTCGCAGCAACTGCTGGTGCCCCCCATGCAGGGCGCCCATGGTGGGCACGAAATGCAGTGGACGGGACCCGAGGCTCCGCCGCCAGGCCGCCAGTTGCAAACGTGTACGGAGCAGTTCCACCCTCAAAAATCAGCAACAGCCCACCCGCCAGATTGGCGGATGGGCTGCCGTGCCATCCCAGGACGGCCCGCCGGAGGGCGGGCAGGGGAGGAATCAATCCAGAACTTCCAGTCTCACCTGGGCCAAGCCGCTGGCGGTGACACCGAGTTCGCCGGCCGCACCGTGGGCTAGGTCGAGGATCCTTCCACCATGGAAAGGACCACGGTCATTGATGCGCACCACAGTGGAACGCCCGTTATCAAGATTGGTTACCCGCACCCGGGTACCGAAGGGAAGGGTGCGATGAGCTGCCGTAAATGCGCCTGGACGAAACACTTCGCCATTGGCGGTGCGGTTGCCATAGAAGCCTGGTCCGTACCAGCTGGCCTGACCGTTGATCACCTTCCCCGGGCGGGTGGTGGCGATCTGAAGCTGTCCCTGAGGAGACGGCGCCACGGGAGGGTTACGTAGGAAGGGTTCCTCGCCACTGGAGGGAACGCCGACCTCGCGAATGGCCACACTTGGAGAGGGAGTTGCCGCCGAGGCAGGAAGCACGGAGACGCCGGAAACGATCAGGAGGGCAGCGGTGCCCAGAATCTGAGATGCACGCATAACAGGCGGAAATCGCAGGCGGGGAAACGAATTTCAGGGAAAGCGCTAACGCTGGCCACCAAAGCCGCTTGAATCGCTGATGAGTTTGAGCTCAATTAAGGCTCCACCCAAGTGGCGAATCAGCCCAACGGGTTCCTATCGGAAATTGACGACAGACCAAAGGTAACGGATGCAGGCCAACTGAAAAAATCAGCGAACCGCCTCGGAAGACTGATCAGCATTCATCATCTGTTCAGCCAACCCAAGACCCCAAGAGGATTCCTCCCAGGCCAGCCGGTCGAGCGGCGCCAGCGCCGTATTAGCAAATCCAATCAGCCGCATCAGGCAAGCTGATGGACAACGCCGGCCTTTGGGCAGCCATCCCTGGCATGCGGTCGTGTGGCGTTGCAGGATCGAAGCAGAAACGGCCCGGACGCCCATGGACTACCGAACGGCTGGTGTGGATGTGGTGGCGGGCCGCGCCTTCGTGGATCGGATCCGCGCCAGTGTGGAAACAACCCGCCGCCCGGAAGTGGTTGGAGGGCTGGGCGGCTTCGGCGGACTCTGCCGACTTCCCCCGGGCCTGAAGCGTCCCCTCTTGGTGTCGGGAACCGACGGCGTGGGCACCAAGCTGGAACTCGCCCAAGCCCATGGCCACCATCACGGCGTCGGTCTGGACCTGGTGGCGATGTGCGTCAACGACGTGATCACCAGCGGAGCCGAGCCGCTCTTTTTTCTCGATTACATCGCCACCGGCAAGCTCAGCCCCGAGGCGATGGCCACGGTGGTGGAGGGCATCTCCGATGGCTGCCGCCAGAGTGGCTGCGCCCTGCTGGGGGGTGAAACCGCCGAGATGCCGGGCTTTTACGGTGAGGGCCGCTACGACCTCGCTGGCTTCTGCGTGGCGGTCGTGGAAGAGGACGAACTCATTGATGGCCGCCAGGTGCGGGCCGGAGATCGCCTCGTGGCCGTCGCCAGCAGTGGCGTTCATAGCAATGGCTTCAGCCTGGTGCGCCGGATTCTCGACAGCCGCGGCGTCACCAGCACGACCCTGCTGGAGGAGGAGGGGCCACCCCTGATCGCCTCCCTGCTCACCCCAACCTTGCTTTATGCCGCCCTGGTGAAGGCCCTCAAGGCCGCGGCGGTGCCCCTGCACGGGATGGCCCACATCACCGGCGGCGGTTTGCCCGAAAATTTGCCCCGCTGCCTGCCGCCCGGGGTGCATGCGGTGATCGACCCCACCAGTTGGTCCCGACCGCCCCTGTTTCGCTGGCTGCAGGAGCAGGGGGAGATCCCTGAGGCCGATCTCTGGAACACCTTCAATCTCGGGGTGGGATTCTGCCTCGTGCTGCCCGCCTCTGCCGTGGCCGACGTGCTGGACATCTGCCGCGCTGTGGGCCACCAAGCCTGGGAACTGGGGGAGATCCGCGGCGGAGATGCAGCAGAACTGCCCCTAGCCGGATTGCCGTACTGAGGCCCCCAGTCGAGGCTGAGGAGACTCCTGCCTAAGGTGGCCGACTGTGACGCCCGCTACCGCGTTCACCACCCCGTACCCCGTAGAGCCGAAATTCCAGACGATGTTTGATACCTCCAGCCGGATCACCCGTCGGCGCAGCTCAGCCGGTCCAGTACCACCGCAACGGCCCCAGCAACCCAGGCCCCGCTTCCGGGAGGCGGGGCCGATCCTCCGGGACAACAACCCTGGCGGTCAACGCCCCACTTTCCTCACCCTGCGGGACCACGGCAAGGTGTACGTGGCGGACCTGCCACGCCTGTCCGACGGCCAGCTCACCCACATCGCCAAGGAAGCGCAGGAGGTTCTGGACAGCCTCAATCGGCGCCTTCATGAAATTGACAACCAACTCAATCTCTCGGAAGCGGAACAGGACACCCGCATCCGCGCCACCACCAAACGGGACGTCACGGAACGGTTCCTGACCTCCATCAGCCAGGAACAGGAACTGCGCCGCAGCAATCCGGCCCTGCGCGCCGCCGCCGGCGAGTCCTTGGCCCGAGCCTTCCTGGAGCTTGCCCGCCACCGCCTGCCAGGCTCCACCTTCGATTCGCTGTTGCAGGAAGCCCTGAGCGCCTGCGGTCCGACGGCCTCCGGCAGCAGCGACGACGAGGCCGTGGATCCCCAGATCCTCCAACTGCTCCAGCGCACCGAGGCCCCCCAACCGCGGGCCGACGCCCTGCCCGTAGTCATCACCCCGGACCCAGACCCGGCCGCTCAGGCACTCTGAAACGGGTTGGCCGGCATCTTGGCCCCCTCCGCTGCCGCGGCACGGGCCAGCTGATCCAGGCCATCCCGCTCCTCCAGGCTGAGCTCCCAGGTGGAGGCCGCCACCGCAGCCTCCACCTGATCCGGTCGACGTAGACCTGGAATCGGCATCGCTCCATGGGCACGACACCAATTGAGGGCGACCGCCACCAGGTCGGCGCCATGGACTTGAGCCACCCGCTCCATCCCCTGAAGCAGCAACGAAAGGCGCGGGCGAAGCCGTTGGAACAGGAGGCGGCGGGGCCCCCGGGGCAAGGGAGCGCTGGCCGCCTCCGGTCGGGCCAGCAGGCCCAGGGCCAGGGGGCTATAGGCGATCAGCTCGATGCCAAGCTCCCGGCAGACCCCGGCAACCCCATCGGGGGTCAGGGGATCCAGCGCCAACAGCGACAGCTGCACCTGCAGGCTCGTCAATCGCACGCCGCGTCGCGCCAACTGGGCATGGGCCTCACGGAGACGGCGCGGCCCCATGTTCGACACCCCCAGCTCCCTCACCTCGCCGCGCTCCACCAGATCCGCCAACCCCTCCAGCAACGGCCCCTCCTGCCAGGGGGCATAGCGGGCCGTACTCCAGTGCAACTGCACGCGATCGACGCGGCCCAGCAGGCGCTGGCGCGAGGCGGCAAAGGCCTTGGCATAGCCACCCCGTCCCAGTCGCCACGGGAAGGGCGCCAACTTGGTGGCCAAGGTCAGATCCCGGCGTTCCGCTTCGGGCAGGGCGGCACAGAACCGGCCCAGCAGGATCTCGCTGCGACCGAGCCAGCGCCCCGTGCCGTAGGAGTCTGCGGTGTCGAACAGGCGCAACCCCAGGGCCACGGCCCGGCGGAAGGTGGCCTCCAATTCGGCATCCTGAAGTGGGTCGTAGCCCCACAGGAACTGATTGCCCCAGGCCCAGGTGCCCACGCCGATGCCGGGAAGGGGGCCTGGGGGCAACGGGAGGGTCACGGTCACGCCAAGACAGATCGATGGCCATGATCGAACGCACCCCCTCCAGGCCCCGCCTTGGCCAGCCCCCCCTCGCCGCCGCCCAGCCAACCCCGAGGCACCCCAACCCCGACCCAACCGAGTTCGCCAGCGGCGACCCATCCCCCCGCCGGCGATCCGGTGCTCTGTGGCCATTGTGGTCGCACCGCCAGCAATGGCATCAGCTGCCAGGGAATCTGCGTGGCAGATTCTGGCTATTGAGTGGGCGTCGTTCCGGTTGCGGCGGATTCAAGGGGGTGGCTGGCCTCCTGGGGCTGGTCTGGGGTGTGGGCCTGACCGGACTCTCCCCCTCGGGCTTGGGGGCCGCCGCCCTAGGTGAGCCGCCGGTGCCCCCGCCCGGGATCCTCAATTTCGGCCGCTGGGAGCGACGGGTGGGGCACTGCCAATGGCAGAGCGAGCCCGACGGCGGGGGCCGCCGCCGCTGTGGGCTCTTGCAACTCGTTCAACCGGAACCTGGCCTGCTGGTGGTGCGGTTGATCGCCACGGTTCGCGGCAACCCGATCGCCAGTGATCAACTGACCCTGGCTGGGGAGCTGACCCCCCCAAGCCGACCGATGCTCTGCCGGGACAACCGCTGCACGCCCCATTGGCCGCTGCAGATGCGAATTAGCGCCGTGCGCTGGCAAGGGGCGGAAGCCGATGCCGAACCGGGATCCAGCCTGCTGCCCCTGGGAACCGTTGCGGAGGGTGACTGCATCCTCGGGCCCCGAACGCTGCGCTGTGTCGCCACCAGTCGCGACGGGCGCCACTGGAGCGCCGCGGCCCGCCTCTAGCCCCGACCCCAGAGGATTACGAAGGATGTACGTTTCGGAACTGTCGCAACAACCACCCAAAAAGCTTCAGATTTGCTTTAGGTTTGGCTCCAGTCGGGAGGTCCCGCCATGCCCCAATCCTCATCATTACTGGCCGTCACAGGCGTCGTAGGAGTTGCCCTGCTCACGTTGTTGATGGGGATCTTTAACTAGATCCACCCTATCTCAAGGGCGTGACAGCGGTGGCTATCCGGTTCCTTAGCGGCTGGATTCCGTGGCGACGCTCCGAACGCCCTCAAGATCCGAAGCCCGCGGCTCGACCGAACAAGCGCAAATCAAGATTGAGCCACAGTCACTCGCTGACGAACCAATGGCTCACCTGGCCCGGATCGACCTGTCCGTCACCACCGGCGGTGATCACAGCCATCGGCTGTCCCTGGGGAGAGCGCCAGTCAAAACGACATAGACCCAGCCCCGTGTGGGAACAGGAGCCGAGTTCAGGAAACAGGCGACAACGGCGATCGGCCAAGCCGGCGTCGCAACCGGGCGAGGGAGCCGTGCGAAAGGGCGTCCACCCGGCCGCCAACAATTGTTGCCGCAACAATCCATAAGCCTGGCCCACCTCCAGGGGCCCCCCCTTGGCCGACGGGGCCACGGCTCCTCCCATCACGGCTCCCACCATGGCCAGCAGCACGGCCACAACGAGGCTCAGGAGATGGAGAGGCATCGGGTTGGGGGTAAGACGATCACTGTGGACAGCCCCTAGGCCTTTGCGATAGGGCTGACAGGAATTGCTGACCAGGAGACACAGGCTTACGCAGCTCAGAGCATGGTCCTGGGCTGCGAATTGCCCTGGCTGCTGGGGTAAGCGACGACCGCGCTTTTCTCGATCTAATGGCCAAAATCCTCGCAGGACCAAACCATGCTTGGGGAATTCCCTCGGTTTTCTCAAACACCAAATCAAACGCTGCCGCCACCGAATTGGGCGGATTGGGCGGATTGGATGTTGGTACCGGGCATCCTAGAAAGCCACCGCGTCGATCGATCGATCCAGGGACTCCATCTGTTCGGACTCCGCCCGGAAAGGCCTAGACGTCGCCATCAATTCCCCAATCACCTGGGCTACTTCGATGGAGTGGTTCCACGGTCATCGTTTGGGGGCGATCTTGGTGACCTAAGCCAGGAACTGATCTGAGAGGATCCTGAGATCTGCTGATTCAAGACCAGCACCCTTGAAGATAGATGAGCCCGCCTAGGCCGCTGAAGTGAGCCGGGTGATGCGAAAAGCCGCCTCAATCACCATTCCCATGCCCGTCCTCTGCGAGCTGGTCTGGGTGTTGAAACCGATTGATGGCATGGCCATGGCCGACATCGCCTCCGCCATCAGGGGCAATGGTTGGGGAAGGTCGCTGAGTCGATCCCAGAGTTGACCAGCCTGCCGGTGGCGAGCAGGGATTCCGGAACCCCCTTTCGGTCTTCCGCCATGGCAACCAACTGCCCCAGGGGCTTTGCTGGACGCTTCCTCCCACGCGCCGATGTCCCTGATTCCCCGCTGGCGTTACATGACCGACGAGGCCAAGGCGCTGACCAAACGCAGCGCCCTGTCCGCCGGCATGGTGCTGCTGGTGCTGCTGCTGTTCCGGGGCCTGCTGCCCTGGGTGCTGGTGGCGTTGGCGGCCTGGTGGATCTGGAAGGCCCTCAACAAGTAAGCGCCTGACTACCTGCTCCAGGAGTCCCGGACGACCGACACCCCTGGCAGGAAGTTACAAAGAGGCGGCACCCAGATTCGAACTGGGGGTAAAGGATTTGCAATCCTCTGCCTTACCACTTGGCCATGCCGCCGGCCGGGGAGCAAACTCCCGTGGTCGGATCGTATCAGCCATGGCATGCCACCCCGTCTGCTGGTTCTGAGCAACGGCCACGGGGAAGATCTGATCGCCCTACGGCTGGTGCAGGCCCTCCGCCGCCGCCAACCGCAGCTCTCGGTGGCGGTGTTGCCCCTGGTGGGGGAAGGGCAGACCTTCGCAGCGGCGGAAGCCGCCGGGGCCCTCCGCCGCATCGGCCCCCGGCGCACCCTGCCCAGCGGTGGCTTCAGCAACCAGAGCCTGCGGGGCCTTCTGAGCGACCTTTCGGCCGGCCTGCCCCTGCTGAGCTGGCACCAGGGGCGGCTGGTGCGGGCCTGGGGGCGCCGCGGGGATCCGATCCTGGCGGTGGGCGACCTTCTGCCCCTGCTCCTGGCCTGGAGCGGCGGCGGTCCCTACGGGTTCATCGGCACCCCCAAGAGCGACTGGACCTGGGCCTCCCCCGCCCCGATCGGCTGGGGCCGCTCGCCCCTGGCCGACGCCTACCACCGCAGCAAAGGCAGTGAGTGGGACCCCTGGGAATGGGCTTTGATGGGCCTGCGGCGCTGCCGCCTGGTGGCCTGCCGCGATCGTCTGACCGCCCGGGGACTGCGACGCCATGGGATCCATGCTGTCGCGGCCGGCAATCCCATGATGGATGGCTTCCCCGCCCTGCCACGGCCGGCCTGGCTGGCGGAGCGCAGACCGCTGCTGCTGCTGCCCGGCAGCCGCATGCCGGAGGCCCTGACCAACCTGCGGCGCCTGCTCCCGGCCCTGGCGCCCGCCTCCAGCCCAATCCCAACGCCACCATGGACGGTGCTGCTCTGCACGGGCTCCCACCCCTCCCCCGAAGAGATCGCCCCGGTCCTGATCGAGGCGGGCTTCCGGCCTGTCGCCCCGCCCATCGGCAGCGAGGCCGCCGCGGCCTGGAGCCGCGATTCCCTCACCCTGCTGGTGGGGCCCGGTCGCTTCAGCACCTGGGCCGGTTGGGCCGACCTGGGGCTGGCCACCGCCGGCACCGCCTGCGAACAACTGGTGGGGCTGGGGATTCCCGCCCTCTCCCTGCCGGGGGCCGGTCCCCAGTTCACGGTGGGATTTGCCCGCCGCCAGAGCCGGCTGCTGGGGGGGGCCGTTGAGCCCTATCCCACCGCCGCCGCCCTGGGCCAACGGTTGGCGGCGCTGTTGAGCGATCCCGACGAACGACAGCGCTTGGGCCGCATCGGTCAGCGACGGATGGGTCCCCCCGGCGGCAGCGATCGGCTGGCCGCCCTGATCGGGGCCCGACTGCTGGAATGATGAAGCGGTTCGCCCTGCCGTTCCCCCCTTCGATGGCCGCCATCCCCGACCGGGCCTACAACGCCGCCTGCGGCCACCTGGCCAGTCGGCTGGGGATCAGCCTGTCCGCCGCCCGGCGCAAAGTGGATGTCCGGGCCTCCCAGGAGGGGCTGCGCGCCAGTGCCGAGAAGCAACAGTTGGCGGAGCGGATGCTGGCCGAGGTCCAGGCCGCCGGTGTGGATCACGGCGCCCTGTTCACTGCCCAGCTGGGGGCCGTGGGCAACGACGAAAATTTCATGACCGAAGACTGATCCCGCGGGGCGTTACGCCGGCCTCAATGCTCAAAGATCTGGCCGAAGCGCTGGCGGTCGAGATCGGCAAACAAAGGAATGCAGGCAAAGCAGCGTTGAGCCAGCTCCCATCGCTCCTCCCGGCGCAGCATCACCTCCAGCCGATCGCGGGCGGCCAGCAGCCATCGCACATCTCCAGCCGCATAGGCCAGCTGGGCATCGCTGAGCTCCTCCACCCGGCCCCAATCGGAGCTCTGGGCCTGCTTGTCGAGCTCCACCCCCACCAGTTCACTCACCACCTCCTTGAGGCCATGGCGGGGGCTATAGGTGCGGCCGAGGCGGCTGGCCACCTTGGTGCAGAAGATCGGCGCCACCGCGATGCCCAGGTTCTCCGCTAAGGCCGCCACATCAAAGCGGGCGAAATGGAACACCTTCTCGATGCTGTCGTCCTCCAGCAGGGCCTGCAGGCGGGGAGCCTCGCTCTGACCCCGGGCCAGCCGAATGCAGCAGACGTTGTCGTGGGCATCGCATACCTGCACCAGGCAAAGCCGATCCCGTCCATGGATCAGGCCCATCGCTTCGGTGTCGATCGCCAGGGCTGGGGCCGCCGCCAACAGCTCCTGCCAGGTGCCATCCAGGTCCCCGTCGAAGACGGCGAAGCGGGCAGGGGGCGCCAGGTTGGTGCTGGAGCTGGCGGGCACGGCGGCGGAGGCCATCAACGGACAGTGGGGACGAGCCCTCATCGTGACCCACGGCGGAGGCGCGGCTGGGGCTGAGCCTGGGGGAGAATGCCATCTTCCGACCTGATCTGCACCGCAATGCCCACCCTGGGGTCCACCCTGCTGCTGACGCTGCTCCTGGCCATCGGCCTGGTTTTTTTCCTGAGGGCCGCCAGCAAGGACCGCACCACCGTGGTGGACGTTCAATCGCCCCAACCACCGCTGGAAGTGCTGGAGGGCCTGAACAGCTGGCTCACCACCCGGGGCTGGAGCACCGAAAGCGCCGATCCCGACCAACAGCTGCTGCGCTTCCATGGCCAGGTGCGGGCCAGTGGTTCCCTGGCCCTGCTGCTCTCGCTGCTGGGCGGACTGGGGGCGGCCTGCCTGGGGCTGGTATTGGGCCAGCTGCTGCCGGCCCTGGGCTGGTGGCCGCTGCTCCTCGCCCTGCTCGGCCCCCTGGCCGGAGTGCTCTATCGCCGGCGGGCGGCCCGTCCCGAGATCCTGGAGGTGCGGCTGGTCAGCGCCCCGAACAGTCCCGCCAGCAACCTGCGGCTGCGGGCCCACCGCGATGAGCTGATCGCCCTGGAACTGGAACTGGGCCCCCGCCTGCAGCTCTCCAGCGACGGGCGCCTGCTCAGTTCACCGATCTGACGGACCGATTTCCGAAGGCTTCCGATGCGCCACACCCTCCCCCCACTCCTGCTCGCCGCCCTGATCACGGCGGCCCCCTTGGGGGCTGCCGCCGCCCCAGGGGTTGCGTCCCGCGCCCCCGCCGACCTGAACTCCGGTGTTGGGTTCGATCCCCTCACCGGCGGGCGCTGTCCCCTGCCGAAGGATTGGGTGGGGGCCGCCATGGTGGCAGCGGACACCCCGATCCTGGTGATGGCCGGCCATGCCGATTCCCAGAACATCGGCGGTTCAGGCACCCCTGGGGAAGCGGTCGCGCGACTGGGGGCAGCACCGATGTATGCCGGCATCAGTGACGAGCTGTACTGGAACATGGTGATCGCCCAAGCGGTGGTGGCCCTTGGCCAGACCCAGGGGCTGAACATCCGCTATTACCGGCCCCCGTTCCGCACGATCGTGGATGGCAACGAGGCGGGAACCAACTGGACCGTGGGGCGGGACCATGCGGCCACCGGCGGCTACGCCATGGAAATCCATTTCGATGCCTACGGCAGCAGCGGTGTGGGCTCGGGGCTGATCCCCCCACTCCACCGTCCCTTTACCCGCCTCGACGAATCCCTGGCCCAGGAATTTGGCGCCTACCCGATGGGATTTCGCAATGGCCTGGGGGGCCCCCGACGGGGGGTGGCCCTCCTGGAGATCGGCAAGTTGGAGGGCAACCTGGAAGCATCGCTGCGGGATCCCGCCACCCGCCCACAGGCGGTGCAAACCATCGCCACCCGTATCGTGAAAGCCCTCGATCGGGGGTTGGGCCGGCCTGGCGATCGACGGTCGATCGGCCAGGCCCAGATCAGTTCACCGCCTGGTGGGGTTCGCAACGGGAGGTGAGCGTGGCATCCTCCAGCCAGTTCTGGGGGCGGGTGAACAGGTCGGTGAGCAGAGCTTCCCTGCTGCCCGGCTCCGCCTCATAGCCATACTCCCAACGCACCAAGGGCGGCAACGACATCAGGATGGATTCGGTACGGCCGTTGGTCTGCAAACCAAAAATCGTGCCGCGATCAAACACCAAATTGAACTCAACATAACGGCCACGTCGATAGAGCTGAAACTGGCGTTCCCGATCGCCGTAAGGCATGTCTTGGCGACGTTCAACAATGGGCACATAACTCGGCAGGAATGCCGTACCGCAAGCCGTGGCCAGCCGGAACAACTTCTCCCAGTCCTGCTCAATGGGACCGAGCGCCGATGAGGCAGCGGCGGCCCCACCGTCCCGGTCCTGTCCCTTGTAGAGGACGCCCCCAGGATCCTGGTAATCGTAAAAAATTCCACCCACGCCTCGGGTCTCATCCCGATGCTTAAGGTAGAAATATTCGTCACACCAGGGCTTGAAAACCTGGAAATAAGCCGGATCTACGCTATCGCAGGCCCCCTTAAGGGTGCGGTGAAAATGACGAGCATCGTCGAGGAAAGGATAGTAAGGAGTGAGATCGGCGCCGCCACCGAACCACCACACCGGCCCCGCCTCGAAGTAGCGGTAGTTGAGGTGCACCGTGGGGATGTAGGGATGGCGCGGATGCAACACCATGGAGGTGCCCGTGGCAAACCAATGGTGCCCCTCGGCCTCCGGCCGCTGGCTGAGGATCGAAGGCGGCAGTTGTTCCCCCTCCACCTCAGAAAAGTTCACGCCCCCCTGCTCGAACACCCGTCCGGCCTTCATCACCCGCGACCGACCCCCGCCCCCCTCGGCGCGCTGCCAACTCTCCTCCTGAAAGCGACCCTCGCCGTCCAGGGTCTCCAAACCGGCGCAGATCGAATCCTGCAACCCCATCAATAACTGGCGGGCGCGGCTCCGCGAATCAGCCGGAGGCAAAGCAAGGGACATGGGGGCGGGAGTAGGGGCTGGCGTCGCGGAGACCATTGGGTGGGGAAGGGCGCCCGGAGGCAGGGAAGTTCCGCTTACCATTCCAGCCCATCCGCCCGCTGCACAAGGCTTCGAGAGCCTCTGTCACGGGCCCCAGAAGCCAGATCGCCAGTCCCAAGGGCGTCCCCAATCCCGCCTGACGCCCAACCCGATGATCTTGCTTCGTTTATCTTTTGCTTAACGTATGAAAGTTGGGATGGCCACTGCTGCCCAGGCCCACACCGCCCTCCAGGCCTTGATCGATGCCGGCAGCGGTCGCAGCTTGCTGGAGCTGGGCTGGATCCAAGACGTGCGCCTCCACGAGGGCCGTGCCGTCATCCGCCTGGCCCTGCCCGGGTTCGCCAGCAGTCAACGGGAAAAGATTGCCCTAGACGCGCGCTCCGCCGTTTTGGCTGTCGACGGAATTGAAGATCTGCAGATCGAGCTCAGTCAAGCCGCCCCTCCCTCCAGCGGGCCGATCGGTGCTGCAGGCCATGGCCACGGCGGGGCTGGCCAACTGCCGGAACGGCAACCGATTCCCGGCGTACGGCAGGTGATCGCCGTGAGCAGCGGCAAAGGGGGCGTCGGTAAGAGCACCGTGGCCGTGAACCTGGCCTGCGCCCTGGCCGCC
>CAIOCZ010000172.1 GCA_903856805.1 uncultured cyanobacterium
AACCACCGTGCCGCCATCCAGCACCAGACCGTTGCTGGTGAAGCGAACCGCCGCCGGCAGGTTGTGCTCCAGCAGAACAGGATTGGAGTCCATCCCTTCCCCCAGGGACAGGGGCACCCCGGGGCAGGCGGGCACGGTGCCGGCTGATGGGGCGGTCCAGCCGCGGCTGCTGAGCTGCAGGGCACAGGGACTCCCAAGCTGCTGGGCGGCGGCCCGCCCCCATTCCAGGCCCTGGGTCACCCGCCGGGTGGCACTCTCCACCCGCAGACGGGCCAGGGACTGGCCGGTTTGGACGAGGCCCAGGGCAGCGAGCAGCCCCGCAATCACAACCACCAGAAGCAATTCCGGCAAGGTGTAGCCCGCAGACTCAGGCCGTGGCACGGGTCACCTCCCGACGGCACAGGCCCAGGGCCGCAGGGCTATAGAGACGGGTCCGCGGCTCGCCCAGCCCCGCCGCCACGACGGTCACCAGCAACTGGGTCCCAGCCTCGGACTGGCCCAAGCGCCGCGACAGGCCAGCCGGCACCGGCAACAGGCCCACCACCGCGGCCAACCGCTGCGTTTCCAGGGGGCAGTTCGCCTGCGGCAGCGGGGGGCGCGGCTGCTGGCGCAAGGTGGCCTCCACCACCGCCAGGGCCGCATCGCTCCGCTCCAACAGCTGCTGGTCGTGCTCGTCCTGGGCCACCGACGCCGTGGCCAGGGCGCAGATCTGGGCCGAACCGCAGGCAGACCCCGCAAAGAGAGCACTGGCCACGACCACCTCCAGGAGGTTCATGGCACCACCCCCCGCAATCCCAGCTCCTGCAGATCACCCGCCCGATGGCCGCCCTCCAGCAAGCGGACGCTGAACCGACCGCGCCGCGGCGGCTGCCGCTCCACGGCGTCCAACTCCAACACCAGGTCCATACGGTCGAGGCCGCTAGGGGCCCAGGCCAGCAGCCGATAGGAGCTCCCGAGGACCGCATTCCGCCGCAGCCGCCCCTGGCTGGCCTGATCACTGCAGACCCCTCCCTGTTGCGGCCAAGCGGCCAGGGGCAAGGCCAACAGACAGCCATAGGTTCCGCTCAACTCGCCCACCAGCTGATGGGCCGCCGAGGCCAGACGATCCTCCGCCTGGCGCTGCCTTAGGGCCGTGCCGGAGTGCACCATGCTCTGCAACGCAGAGGTCTGCAGCGAAAGGCTGCTCAACATCAACACCAGGGAGGCCCCCAGGGCCAGCGGCAGGGCAAAGCCATCCGCCGGCCGCTCTGCCCGGCCCCATCCCGCGACGGAGCCCCGACGCCCCGATCCCTGTCGAAACCACTGCTGCCGAAACCGCTGCTGCCGAAACCATTGCCGCCGCACCGCCACCCCCCGCCAAGTTCTCCATCAACATTCCCGTCAGCGGACAGGCCGAAGAGCCCTGGTCGAAGCCGAGCCAATACATTGACTCGATCTTTCCAGGACCTTATGGGTCCCGTTCCCGATGCCGCCAGTCCAGGAACGGGATACCAGGGACGAAGTGGATACCCTGGTTCATGGTCACCAGGTGAACTACTCCCTGCAGCAACTGCGCCTGGTGGGGGTGCTGCTGCTCCTGATCGTGCTGGGTCAGGTGCTGGTGGTGCTGATTCTCTCGGCCCACGGGGATCCCC
>CAIOCZ010000173.1 GCA_903856805.1 uncultured cyanobacterium
GGGAAAGCCCTCTAAAAATGTCTCCCCCGGGGCATCCAGGCTCGCCACCGTGGTGCTCACCCCCAACGCCGCCAGCTCCGGGCACACCTGCCTCACACCCTCCATCGGACCGCCGCCGGCAGGGTTCAGAGAACTGATGACCTGGAGAAGTTCCAAAAGTTAGTAGGGGGGGGACTAAAGCCCCTTTAAAAATTAGCACATTTCAGACCAGTCATAAAGCGCTTCACAGCGAACCCGTCAAGCCACCCCATCCCACCGCCAAAACTTCGTCGAACAACGTTTGAGATCTGTGGCCATTCTCTGTCAATAAAATTGGGCTTTGAAAGCGGAATTGCCCCTCTCACCCCCCATAAATCCCTTCAATCGCCCCCCCATCCCGGGCCGTGATCCGATCGCGGCGCTGCTTGAGGGTCTGGGTGAGCAGGCCATTCTCGATCGAAAAGGGCTCCACCAGCGCCACTCCAGCCAGGCGCTCATCGGGCCGGGCGCCGGGCCGTTCGCTCAACAGCCGGTTGAACTCCCCCGTGAGGGCCCGGGCCAGGGCCGGCTCCTTCAGGCCGCGCTCCGTCGCCCAGGCCGTGAGCGCCTCCGCCTTGGGCACCAGCAATAGCCCCAGCTGCTTGCGGTCCTGGCCCACCAGCATCAGCTGCTCCACCAGGGGACTGGCCGCCAAGGCCTCCTCCAGCGGACCCGGCTCGATGTTCTCGCCGCTGCTGAGCACGATCGTGTCCTTGGCGCGGCCGGTGAGCACCAGGCAGCCATCCGCCAGCAACAGGCCCAGGTCGCCGGTGTCGAACCAGCCCTCCCCATCCAGCACCCGGGCCGTGGCCTCCGGCTTGCCCCAGTAGCCCCCCATCACCTGGGGGCCCCGGGCCAGCACCAGCCCCCGCTCCCCGATCGCCAACGGCTGGCCCCGCTCCGGATCCACCACCCGCAGCGCCGTGCCCGGCAAGGGCTGGCCGGCACTGCCCCGTCGATTGCACCAGGGCCGCCGGCAGGTGAGCACCGGACTGGTTTCGGTGAGGCCGTAGCCCACCAACAGCTCGATGCCGATCGCCTCAAAAAAGCCATCCACATGGCTGGCCAGCGCCCCGCCGCCGCTGATCGCCGTGCGCAGCGCCCCCCCCACCAGCTGCTGACGCACCTTCGGCCAGAGCAGGGCCGCCGCCAGGGCCTGCAGCGGCCAACGCAGGACCAGCTCCAGGGCCGCCGCCAGCCGCCGCCAGGGCGGCACCGGCTCCAGGGTTTGATCGGCGGCGCAACGACGCGCTTCGTGATAACCCCGGCTCAGGCCCAGGGCCGCCTTCAGCAGCCGCTGGCGACGGGCCGGCTGCTTGGCCAGCGCATCGTCGAAGCCCCCCTGCAGCGCCTCCCACAGCCGCGGCACGCTGATCAGATACTGGGGCCGCACCGCCTGCAGATCGGCGCGCAGCTGCTTGAGCGTGGTGTAGGTCTGCGTGCAGCCGCACGCCAGCAGGAAGTACTCGCAGCTCCGCTCATAGGAATGCCAGATCGGCAGCACGCTCAGCACCCGATCGCCGGGGCTGGGGGCCACCGCCACCCCCAGCTGCTCCACCTGGTGCAACAGGTTGGCGTGGGTGAGCGGCACCCCCTTCGGTTCGCCGGTGGTGCCGGAGGTGTAGAGAATCGTGGCTAATCGCTGGGGATCGGCCGGGGGCCAGGCCGCAGCCGGGGCCGTGGCGCCTAGATCCAGCAGGGCCTGCCAGCCCAACACCCGCAGCGCCGGAGCTGCAGCCTCGGGGGCTGAATCCCCGGGATCTGACCCCTCGGGAGCGGCCCCTGCGGGTGCTTCATCCTCCAGCAGGATCACGGCCCGCAGCCGCTGCCGCTGCTCCTCGGTGAGCTCCAGCCGGCCCAGCAGCGCCGCCGACTCCACCACCAGGGCCACCGCACCGCTGTCGTCCAGGATGTAACGCAGCTCCGCCAGGGGCGCCCCACTGCCCCGCACGGCATCGGCGGCCCCCACCCGCATCAGGGCCTGATCGGCCACCAACCAGCGCGGGCCATTCTCGGCCAACAGGGCCACCACATCCCCCGGCCCCACCCCCAGGGCGGCCAGGCCCGCCGCCCCCTGTTCGATCCGCTCCTGCAGCTGCCGGTAGGTGAAGGCCTCCGGCGGGCGGGTGTGGGGCGCCGCCAGCGCCGGCTGCTCGCCATAGCGCCGCGCCAGCTCGGGCCACAGCTGCTCCAACCCCTTGAGGCCGCTCCAGTCGTGGCGCAGGGCGAGGGCGGCCCGATCCTCGGGACTGCCGCTCCAATGAACCTCGGCGAGGGCGGACATGGCGGCGGCAGCGAAGCGCCCCCAATGGTTACCACTCCGGCAGCTGTTCCGCCGGTTGCGGCGGCCGCAGCACCAGGCCGAACCGGGCCGCGAAGGCCTGACGCAGCAGCGGCCGCACCGCCGCGGCCGTGAGGCCGGGGCACCAGTCGCAGAGCCGGCCCACCGGTCGATCCGCCAGCCCGCAGGGCACGATCGCCCCGAACCCCTCCATCGGGCAGTCCACATTCAGGGCCAGGCCGTGCTGGCTGATCCAGCGCCGCGCCCCCACCCCGATCGCCGCCACCTTGCGCCCCTCCAGCCACACCCCGGTGAGGCCCGGGCAGCGCTCGCCCGCCAACCCCAGCGCCTCGAGCACATCCAGCACCACCCCCTCCAGCTGGCGCAGGTAGTGGTGCAGATCGGCGCCGTGGCGGCTCAGGTCCAGCACCGGATAGAGCACCAGCTGGCCGGGCAGATGGTGGGTCACCTCACCGCCCCGGTCAATCCGGTGCAGGGGCAGGGGCGGGTCGTGGGGATCGAAGCGCAGATGGGCCAGGCTGGCGCCCCGGCCCAGGGTGTAGCAGGGGGTGTGCTCCACCAGCAGCACCGCCTCCGCCACCGCGTTGGCCACCGCTGGCGCCAGCAACCGGGCCTGCAGCAGCCGCTGCCAGGCCCAGACCTGCTCCAGGGGCAACGGCGCCGGAGCTTCAAAAAGAATTGCGCCGCTTGGGGAGACCATCCTGCAGCGTTCCTAGCGTGGATCCACCCAGAGCCCACGCCCCCGGGCCCATCGTCCCGGGCCGCAACGCACTGGAGGATCACTCCGAGCTGAACGCCGATGAAACTGCTCATCCATGGCCGCAATCTCGATGTCACCCCGGCGATCCGGGACTACACCGAAACCAAACTCACGCGAGCCATCAACCACTTCGAAGGGTTGGTCAAGGAAGCGGATGTCCACCTCTCCGTGGCCCGCAACCCCCGGGTCCCCCAGCAGACCGCCGAGGTGACGATGTACGCCAACGGTGTGGTGATCCGGGCCCAGGAGCGCAGCGACAACCTCTACGCCAGCATCGATCTGGTGGCCAGCAAACTCAGCCGCCAGCTCAGCCGTTACAAGGAGCGTCTGCACGAGAGGGAGGCCGGCCCCGTCCATCGCTCCGCCGCCGCCGAGGAGGCGGGTGCCGCCAGCCTGCCGCCGCCGGGCGCCGCCCTCACCGACGGCAAGGAACCGGTCCTGCCCAGTCGGGGCGTGCGCCGCAAGTATTTCGCCATGCCGGCGATGACCCTCGACCAGGCCCTGCACCAGTTGGAGGTGATCGACCACGACTTCTACGTGTTCCGCGATGAGGCCACCGACCAGATCCAGGTGGTGTATCGCCGCAACCACGGCGGCTTCGGCGTGATTCAACCCCGCGACGCGTGAGCCGCCGCGACCGGCCCGACCTGGCCCCCCTGATCGACCACGCCCTGCTGGATCCCCATCAGGGTCTGGACTCCGTGCTGCGCTGCTGCGATGAGGCCCGCCACTTCGGCTTCGCCGGGGTGTGCCTGGCCTCCCGCTGGCTGGCCCCCGCCCGCGAACGGCTGCCCGTGGGCGGACCGGTGCGGCTGGTCTCGGTGGTGGGATTCCCCTTCGGCGCCGTGCCCTCGGCGATCAAGCGGGCCGAAGCGGAGGCCGCCGCCGCCGCCGGCGCCGATGAGCTCGACGTGGTCCCCGATTTCGGGGCCCTCGCCGATGGCAACAGCACCGCCGTGCTCGACGATCTGGCGGCGATCACCGAGCTGGGCCTGCCGGTGAAGGTGACCGTCGAACTCGCTCGCCTCCCCCCCGCCGCCCTGGAGCTGCTGGTGGAGGTGAGCGTCGATGCCGGGGCCCGCTTTCTCAAAACCGGCAGCGGCTTCGGTCCAGCGGTGACCGCCGCCCAGGTGGGCCTGCTGCGCCGCCTGGCCCGCGGCCGGGCCGCCATCATGGCGGCCGGTGGCATTAACACCCTTGAGCAGGCCCTTGATCTCGTGGATACCGGAGCCACCCGCCTGGGCACCAGCCGGGGAATCCTGCTGATGCAGGCCCTGCGCCAGCCTGCGGCGCCGTCCGACGCACCAACGTCGACCTGAGGCGGAAAGCAACGTGGCGGAACGGCAACTGGAGGGTCTCGCCCTCACCGTGCGACCCCTGGGGGAAAACGACCGCCTGCTGACCCTGCTCAGCGAGAGCGAGGGGCTCACCCGCTTCGCGGTGCCGGGCGCACGTCGCCCCAAAAGCAGCCTGGCGGCGGCCGTGCCCCTGGCCCATCTCTCCCTGCAGGTGGGCGGCCGCAGTGGACTGCAGCGGGTGCGCCAGCTGCGGGTGCTGCGCAACTACAGCAACCTGGCCCAGCGGCTCGACACCCTGGCGACGGCCCAGGCCCTGGCCGAACTCTGCCTGCAACTGGTGCCCAGCGGCGATGCCGCCCCAGGCGTGTTGGCCGATCTGCTGCTCCAGCTGGGGCGCCTGGAGGAGGTGGTCCGGGAGCGGGCCCACCAGCGCGAAGCCCTGGCCCTTGCGGTTCAGGGCAGCGTCCACCTGCTGGCCCTCGGTGGCTATGCGCTCCCCCTCCAGCACTGTGCCCGCAGCGGGGCCCCCCTCCATCCCCCCGTGGGCGACTGGGACTGGCGCTGCAGCCTGCTCCCCAGCGAAGGGCTGGCCATCGGCGCCCTGGCCGGCGCCCGGCTGGTGTTGAACGCCTCGGAACTGGCCCTGCTGCAGCGGCTGCCGCGGCCGGCCCCACCGCGGGGCCGCGATGGGGACCTCCTCGGACCGACCTCGGTGTGGCTGCACCTGCTCGCCCTGGTGGAGAGCTGGTGCGGCGAACATCTCGGTCGCAGCCCACGGGCCTTCAGACTGCTTCGCACTGGATTGGAACCGATGCCCAGCCCCCGGCCGGAGAGGCGATGAGCGCCAACGGACCGCTCCCCCAGGAGCCGGGGACCAGCCACCACGACTCCAGCCAGGGCACCGGCCTGGCGGGCGTGTTGGCAGCGCCGGGCTTCCGGAGGCTCTGGCTGGGCCAGATCTGCTCCCAACTGGCCGACAAGTTCTACATCGTGTTGATGGTGTTCCTGATCGCCCAGTACTGGGTGACGGACAACCCCCAGGCCAACACCGCCCTGGCCGAGGCCGCCGCCGCCATCCGCGTCGATCTGGAAAACCGGGCCCAGCTCATCACCCTGCTGGCCACCGGCATCTACGTGGCCAACACGATCCCGGCCATCCTGCTGGGCACCGTGGCCGGCGTCTGGGCCGACCGCTGGCCCAAGCGCACCGTGATGGTGGCCTCCAATGGCCTGCGGGCGCTGCTGGTGCTGCTGGTGCCCATCTGTCTGCTGCCTGGCCCCACGGTGCTGGGACTGAGCTGGGGCTACTGGGCCCTGGTCACGATGACCTTTCTGGAATCGGTGCTCACCCAGTTCTTCGCCCCAGCCGAACAGGCAACGATTCCCCTGCTGGTGCCTCCCCAGCAGCTCCTGGCCGCCAATTCGGTGTATCAGGCCACCAGCATGGGCGCCACGATCGTGGGCTTTGCCCTGGGCGATCCGATCCTGCGGCTGCTCCATGCCGGTTTGGCCAGCCTTGGGGTAGGCGGCGGCGAGTTTCTGTTGCTGCCCCTCTGCTACGGCCTGGCCGCCGTGGCGATCGCGGGCATCGCCATGCCCGATCACCGACGTCCCCAGCAGGGGGGGTCGGTCTGGCAGGAAATCGGCGAAGGGCTGCAGGTGCTGCGCGAGCGACGGTCGGTCCGTTCCGCCATGCTCCAGCTGGTGCTGCTCTACAGCCTGCTGGCCGCGCTGTATGTCCTGGCGATCAGCCTGGCCGCCTCGATCAGCGGCCTGGGCCCCACCCGCTTCGGCACCCTGCTGGCAATGAGCGGCCTGGGGCTGGCCCTGGGCGCCCTGGCCATGGCCCAGCTGGGCAACCGCCTCAACCGCCGGCTGCTGGCCAGCTCCGGCCTGGGGGTGATCGCCTGCTGCCTGGTGCTGCTCGGCCAACTCCGTGGCAATCTCACCTTCACCCTGCTGCTCTGCGGCCTGCTGGGGGTGGGGGCCGCCCTGCTGGCGATCCCCGCCCAAACCACAATCCAGGAAGACACCCCGGAGGACCAGCGCGGCAAGGTGTTCGGCCTCCAAAACAATCTGATCAACATCGCCCTGAGCCTGCCTCTGGCCCTGGCTGGCACCGTGGTGAGCCGCTATGGCCTGCTGCCGGTGCTGTGGGGCCTGGCGGCCATTGCCGCCCTGGCCGCCCTCAGCGAGCAGCCCTGGCGCCGCTGCTAACTTTTGGTATTGGATGCAACCTCACCGGTGGCACACATTGCCTGGTTAGGCAAGAAATCACCGTTCTGCGGCAACGTCACCTACGGGCTTAGCACCACGGCGGCCCTGCGCGAACGGGATCACCGCATCAGCTTCATTCACTTCGACACCCCGGCCGCGTCCCTGGGCTGGCCAGATCTCACCCCAACGGGCCCCGCTTCCGAGGCCGTGGCCGCCGCCGTCGATCCGGGCAGTAGCCCGGAGGTGACCCTCTCCTACCTGGTGAAATCGCAGGTTTATACGATTCCCTCCCCGGGGGCCCAGCGGGAATTGCGCCAGTCGCTGGAACGACTGCGGCCCGATCTGGTGCACGCCAGCCTCACCCTCTCCCCCCTTGATTTCCGCCTGCCCGATCTCTGCCAGCAGCTCGGCCTGCCCCTGGTGGCCACCTTCCACCCCGCCTTTGACGCCGGCTTGCGCAACCTGAGCGCCGGCACCCAGCAGCTCACCTACCAGCTCTATGCCCCCTCCCTGGCCCGCTTTGATCGGGTGGTGGTGTTCTCTGAAATGCAGGCGGAGCTGCTGGAGCGCCTCGGGGTGAGGCGAGAGCGGTTGGCGGTGATTCCGAATGGGGTGGACACCACCCTCTGGACGCCAACCCCCTTGCCCGCAGAGGCGTCCACCCTGCAGGAGCTGCGGCAGCGTTTTGCCAACCGACGGGTCTTCGTCTACATGGGCCGGATCACCACAGAGAAGAACGTGGAAGCCCTTCTTAAGGCCTGGCGGCTGGTAAGACCGACCGGCTGCCTGCTTGTGATCGTGGGGGACGGTCCCCTGCGTCCGTCCCTGCAGGCCAACGGCGAATCGGATGTCCTGTGGTGGGGCTACGAACCAAGCCAGGCCATGAGGGTGGCACTGCTGCAGCTGGCCGAGGTGTTCCTGCTGCCCTCCCTGGTGGAGGGATTGTCCCTGGCCCTGCTGGAGGCGATGGCCTGTGGAGCGGCCTGCGTGGCCACCGATGCGGGGGCCGACGGCGAGGTGCTGGCCGGGGGGGCGGGGATCGTGATCAGCACCCAGGGGGTCACCACCCAACTGCGCACCCTGTTGCCGGTCCTCCGCGACCAGCCGGTGCTAACCGCCGAACTGGGACGGCGCGCCCGCGCCCGTGTGGAGGAGCGTTACACGCTCAACCGCAACATCGATGCCCTGGAACAGCTCTACGCCGAACTCACCGACTTGCCCATGGCCGCCTGAACACCACCAGCCTGAACACCACCTCCACAAAAAGTGAAATCAGCCTTAAAGAAGGTCAATCAAAATTGAACAAGACCAAAATCCCGCCGAGATACTCCCTTAAAATCGGCTCAATCTTGCAGCCTCGGCATAATCTCACCGGATCTCCTCCGCCCAGCCATCGCCTGCCCATGGCGTCTTCCCTGCCCGATCCGAGCAGTGTGCCGCCAGGGGGGCCACCGGTGATCGCCATCGTGGACGACGATCCCAGAATTCGCGATCTGGTGGAGGCCGAGCTCCAGGATGAGGGCTATAGCCCCCGTTCCCTTCCCAGCGCGGCGGCCCTGGTCCAGCTGGTGCAAGGCGAATGGGTGGATCTGGTGCTGCTGGATCTGATGATGCCGGGCCAGGACGGGATCAGTTGCACCCGAGTCCTGCGCCAGTTGGGCTACGCGGGCAAGATCGTGATCGTGACGGCCCTCAACGACCTCCACCATCGCCAGGATGCGCAAGCCGCCGGCGCCAATGCCTACATCCTTAAACCGGAATTGGTGGCCGATCTCGCCGGGCTGATTCGCACCATGCTCGAACCGGGGGAGCGCCAGGAGCCCCAGGGGTGACCCACCCCCCAGCCCCATCGAGGCTGCGTTCCCTTCGTCGGTATCTGTTCGGCAGCCTCCAGACTCAGATTCGCCTGGCCGCCTTCGGCGTTGTGGTGGCGGGCTTCAGCGTGGCCTCCATCGGCACCCTGCTGATCAACCAGCGTGAGCTGATGCGCCAGCACGAAGAGAAGGCCGAAATCACCGACCGGCTGGTGGAACCCTTCCTGATCAAATTGCGGTCCGATTCCAGCGACCGCATGCAGGACTACATCCGTTGGCGCCTGGCCGACTTCGCCACCTGGCATCAGCTGTTCTGGATCCAGGAACCGACCGGCGCCCTGCTCATTCCCCAAGGGGGCCGTCCGCCCCTGTCGAACTCCGTGGTGATGGCCTCGATGCGGGCCCACCAAAAGAGCATGAAACCCCTGGACTGGATGGCCAACCTCACGGCCGGCGTGGCCAATCGCGATCCCGAGGCCAGTCGCAGTCCCTATCGCGTGGTGGACATCAACGGACGCCGCTACCTCACCCACCTCGACATGACCAGCCAGACCGGCAGCAAGCTCTGGGTGGCCCGCGATATCACCAACGACATCATCTTCCTCAGTGATCTGTTCCAGTGGCTGCTA
>CAIOCZ010000174.1 GCA_903856805.1 uncultured cyanobacterium
AGGGGCGTAGCTGCTGCTGCCGCGCCAGCCCACGGCGGGGGGAGGGGTCACCACCCTGGCGCCGTAGCGCTGGCTGGGATGCCAGTCGTCATAGACCTGGCTTGGGCCATCCCACTCGGCGGGACCGGCCAAAGCCGCCAGGGGGCTGAGGATCAGGGTGAGCAGGCCTGTGCCGAGGCTGAGGCCGTAGGCGGGACGGGTGGATAAGGCCATGGTTGAGGAGGGGTGAGGGGCTCCCCGGGTTGGGGATAGGCCTAATCAAGCCAACCCCCATGACCGGTCGATGACTGGCAGAGGCCCCAGATCTGACCGAATGTGACTGCGTGCTGGGATGCTGCTCTGGCATGGCTGGGGCTGAGATCCTGGCCTCGAACCTTCCGTCCCGATCGCCATGGCTGCGAAGCGTCCTTCCCCCGCTCCCCCCACGTCGCCCTCGCGTCGGACGCTCACCCTCAAGTTGCAGCTTCTTGGGGCCTTCACCCTGCCGCTGCTGGTGCTGGGGCTGTGGCTGAATGCCAAGGGCTTTTTCCAGTCCCCCTGAACCCTCCATGACTGACCGCTCCGAGGCCGCCGTCTGGGATCAGCGCTATCGCAGCGGCGGCGATGGCTGGGAATTGGGCCGTCCAGCTCCGCCCTTGGAGCACTGGCTGCGCCAGGCCCCTTCTCGCCCCCAACCCCCGGGGCTGGTGATGGTGCCGGGCTGCGGGCGAGGCCATGAAGCGCGTTTGCTGGCTGAGTTGGGCTTCTCCGTGGTGGGGGTGGACAGCAGTGGCGAAGCGCTGCGGCAGGCCCGAGAGCTCTATGGAACGCAGCAGCCTGGCCTGCGCTGGCTGCAGGCCGACCTGTTCGATGCGGAGGCCCTGGCGGCCGGGGGGCTGGGGCCAGGCTCCCTCGCTGGGGTGCTGGAGCACACCAGTTTCTGTGCCATCGATCCGTCCCGCCGCCAGGACTGGCTGGACACCATGGCCCGGTTGCTGGCGCCGCAGGGTTGGCTGCTCGGCCTGTTCTGGTGCCATGGCCAGCCCGGTGGCCCCCCCTGGGGCAGCGATCCGGCCTCCCTGGCCGCCCGGCTGGCCCAGGCGGGCCTGGCCTGTGATCACTTTCAACCGGCCCGGGGGTCGGCCACCAGCCGGGATGGCACCCTCCGGGAGGGGGAGTGGCTGGGCCAGTGGCACCGTGCCTCCGCTCCGGTGCTGTTGGAGGAACTGCCGGCGGCCAGTCTGACCCCACCGGTGGTGCTCACCATCGGCGGCAGTGATTCGGGCGGTGGTGCCGGCATCCAGGCGGACCTCAAGACCTTTGCGGCCCTGCAGGTGCATGGCTGCAGCGCCCTCACCTGCGTCACCGCCCAGAACACCTTGGGGGTGGACCGGGTGGATGGGCTGTCCGCTGCCGCCCTGGCGGCCCAGATCCAGGCCGTCTGCCGTGACCTGCCGGTGCGCGCCCTCAAAACCGGCATGCTGCTCAACCAGGAGCTAATCACGACCACGGCCGAGCAGATCGCGCCGTTGGAGGCGTTCCGGCTGATCGATCCGGTGATGGTGTCCCGGGCCGGAGCGGTGTTGCTGGAACCCGACGCGATCACCGCCTTTAAGCAGCGGTTGCTGCCGCTGGCCGATCTGCTGACCCCGAACATTCGCGAGGCCAGCCTGCTCAGCGGCTTGCCCATCACCAGCGCCGCCGAGATGGAAGCCGCCGCCGAGGCCTTGGCGGCCCAGGGGCCCAAGGCCGTGCTGCTGAAGGGGGGCGGTTTGGCGGCGCTGCGGGGGGTCGACCTGTTTTGGTGTGATGGACACGCCCAATGGCTGCGCTCAGCAGCCGTGGCCACCCCCCACACCCATGGCAGTGGGTGCACGTTGTCGGCGGCGATCGTGGCCCAGTGGGCCCGTGGGTTGCCGCTGCTGGAGGCGATCCATGCCGCCAAGGGCTACGTGGAGGGGGGCTTGCGGAGCTCGCTGGCGATCGGCGGCGGCCAGGGACCGCTCGGCCATTGGCACCGCAGCCTTTAGCGGTCGATCAGCCTTTAGCGGTAGATCAGCACCGGGCAGGGGGCCTGTACCAGCACCCGCTGGGCTTCGCTGCCCAGCAGCAGGCCGGAGAGGCCCCGCCGCCCATGGGAGGCCATCAGGATCAGATCACAGCCCAGGCGTTGGGCCTCGGCCACGATCGCGCGGTGCGGCAGCTCATCGGTCACCTGTTCACAGGTGGTGGGTACGCCGCTGGGGGCCGTGATGGCGGCGGCCACCTCCAGGATCTGCTGCGTTTCCGCTTCCCTGGCCTTCATCAGGCTGGCGAGGGTGGCGGCATCGAGGCGATCGCCGAGGCCAGGCAGCACCACCGGGCCATGGGGCTGCACGTGCAGCACCGTGATCCGGGCTCCGAGGGCTTGGGCCAGCTGGAGGGCGTGGCGGAGGGCCTGCTCCGATCGCGACGAGCCGTCGATCGGCACCAGCAGGTGGGAATAGGGCATGGCACTCCAGACGACTGATTCCCGTCTAGGCCGGCCACGGAGGGTTGTGCTCTCCGCTCAGAATTCCCGCCATGACCCAGTCCCCCTGCCCCTCCCCCTCCCCCTCCCGCTGGCACCGTGCCTGGTATGCGGTGGCCTTTGTGCGCGATCTGGATCGGCGCCGTCCCACCGCCTTCACCCTGCTGGAGCAGGACCTGGTGCTCTGGTGGGATGGGGAGGGCCAGAGCTGGCGCGCCTTCGCCGATGTCTGCCCCCATCGCTTGGTGCCCCTCTCCGAAGGACGGATCAATGCCGAGGGCCAGTTGGAGTGCCCGTACCACGGCTGGAGTTTTGCCGGCGATGGTCGCTGCACCACCATCCCCCAGGCCGAGGCGACTACGGCCGCCGCCAGTCCGCGCAGCCGCTGCCGCTCCTACGCCACGGCCGTCGCCCAGGACCTGCTGTTTGTGTTCGCCGGCGATCCCGCCGAGGCGGCGGCGCTGCCCCTGCCCCTGGTGGAGCCCCTGGTGCAGGAGCCCGAGGGCTGGTTGGTGCAGGACACCTTCCGCGACCTGCCGATGGATGCCCTCACGGTGCTCGAGAACGTGCTCGATGTCAGCCACGTGAACTTCACCCACCACGCCACGGTCGGTCGGCGCCAGAACGCCGGGCCCGTGGACCTGGAGCTGCTGGACTTCGGTCCCGACGGCTTCCGCGGCTTCTGGAAGGAGGGTCCGCGCCGCGGCAAGCTCGGCAGCCAGGCCACCACCTTCCTGGCGCCGGGCTTGATGTGGCACGACCTCACGGCGCCCGGCTTCGCCCGCATTCTCACGGTGGTGTATGCCACCCCGATTCGCCGGGGCGAATGCCGGTTGATTGCCCGCTTTCCGTTCCAGTTTGCCTCCCCCTGGCCGGGGCGATTGCTGCGGTTACGGCCCCGCTGGTTGCAGCACCTCGGCAACCACAAGGTGTTGGAGGACGATCAGGTGTTTCTGCACTGGCAGGAGCGCCAGCTGGAGGCCCGCGGGGGCAGTGCTGAGTTAGCCCGCAGTTGCTATCTGGCCACCAGCTCCGATCGCTATGTGCAGGGGCTGCACCGCTGGGTGCTGGAGCACGGCGGTCTCCCCTTCCCGGCCAGTGCCCTGGAACCCCGGCTGGGGCTCCGGGCCCTGATGGATCGGGAGGAGAGTCACACCCGCCACTGTCAGGCCTGCTCGGGGGCCCTCAAGGCGCTCCGCCGCTGGCGCCCGGTGGCTCCGGTGTTGGCCTGGATCGCCCTGGCCGTGATCGCCTGGTGGCGCACCCCGCTGGCCTTGGCCGTCGGTCTGGGGTTGGCCGCCCTGGCGGCCTTGTTCCACCGCCAGTGCGCCCTCTGGGAGCAGCAATTGCTGCAGGGGGATGGCCACCCTCCCCGCAACCAACCCTGAATTAGCCCGCCCCTTTCCAGCCGGCCAGGTGGGAGGCCGCTTGGGAGCGCACCAGGGCCCGAGCGGCCGGCAGGGCCGGATCCAGATGGGTGGAGCTGAAGGGGGGCAGGGAGCGGCTGCGGAGCCAGGCGCCCCAGCGGAATTCGTGAAAGGGAATCAACGGCTCCGGTTCAATACAGCCCTCTTTCTTCAGCTTCCACACCAGGCTGCGATAGGGGTCGTCCTGGAGGCCGTGGAGGCTGCTGGGCAGGGCGCTGGCCGGTAGGGGACCCAGGCCGCGCCCGTCGTAGAGATACAGCCAGCCCCGCCGCTCCAACTCCGCCAGCACCAGGGCCCTGTCGTCGCTGTTCACCTCCAGGGCGATGTAGCCGAAGGCGATGGAGTCTGGGGCCAACTCGATCAGCCCGCGCAGGCGGTGGTGGCGATCCATCATCCAGAACAGGCCGCTGGCGTTGCGCACCAGTGGCACCGGTTTGCTGCGCAGGTAGCGGCGGCGCTGGTCGCCGCTCTCCTCGCTGAAATCCAACTGTCGACTCCGGACTTCAGCCAGGCCCACACACATCTGGGTGGGCTGCAGCTGGGCGATGGGCACCTGAACCAGCGGCTGGTCGGGGTCCGGAGGCGGCAGCGGCTGGTAGGGGGGGAGACGCAGGCTCATGGCTGCAGCGGGGCTGCGGCCATCCTTGCGCCTTCCGGTTCAACCCAGGGAGAGCAGGGAGCCCAGGCCGATCACGAAACCGAGCCTGGCGGCCCGTCCGTTGAACAACTCGACAGCCCTGAGTTGCTCGCCAAACATCTGGGCCTCGGCAGCGGCCTGGAACCAACGGTCCTGGGCCTGAGGGGATTGGATCACGGCCATTAAGGAAACAATCTAAACAACTGTAACGAAATAACGCGAGGGCTTGACGAGAGTTGGTTTGGTTTCTCTCTGTGGCCGGTTCCCCATGGCCTGGTCCCCGGCTGGGGCTGGGCCGCCAGCGGCGATAGGGTCAAGCCAGGTGCAGCACCCCATGACCACCGCCCCAGCCCGTCCCGTCCCCCCCGAGCTGGCGGGAGCCGATGGTTCGCTCGGCGTGTTGGTGTGCGGCCACGGCAGCCGCAACCGCCTGGCGGTGGATGAATTCGCCTCCCTCGCCCACCAACTGCGCCATCGCCTCGTCGGTGTGCCCCTGGAGTACGGCTATCTGGAGTTCGCCCGTCCGATTCTTCGCGATGGTCTCGAGGCCCTGCGGCAGCAGGGCGTCCGCCATGTCCTGGCGGTGCCGGCCATGTTGTTCGCCGCCGGCCACGCCAAGAACGACATCCCCTCCGTGCTCAACACCTACGCCGCGGAGACGGGACTACGGATCGACTACGGCAGGGAGCTGGGGGTGGATCTCAAGATGATCCAGGCGGCCGCAGCCCGCGTCCGGAGCTGTCTCGATGGGGCCGATGCCGCCGCCCGGGCCGCCGGTCGCTCCCCCGTTCCCCTCCACGACACCCTGCTGGTGGTGGTGGGGCGGGGTTCCTCCGATCCGGATGCCAACTCCAACGTCTCCAAGGTGACACGGATGCTGGTGGAGGGCTTTGGCTTCGGCTGGGGTGAAACGCTCTATTCCGGCGTCACCTTCCCCCTGGTGGAGCCCGGTCTGCGGCAGGTGGTGAAACTCGGCTACCGCCGCCTGGTGGTTTTTCCCTATTTCCTGTTCTCGGGCGTGCTGGTCAGTCGCATCCGCCAACACAGCGAGCGGGTGGCGGCCGACCATCCCGACCTGGAGGTGCTGCAGGCCTCCTACCTCGGCGATCATCCGCTGGTGTTGGACACCTTTGGCGAGCGGGTGGCAGAGGTGTTGCGCGGCGACACCAACATGAACTGTTCGCTCTGCAAATACCGGGCCCAGGTGCTGGGCTTCGAGCGGGAGGTGGGGGCTCCCCAGCACAGCCATCACCACCACGTGGAGGGACTGGTGGAGAGCTGTCAGTTATGCGAGAGGGAATGCACCGGCGCCTGCCAGCCCGATGGGGTGCCCCTGCCCGTGGGGGACCACAGCCATGACCATGGGGACAGCCATGCCCATGACCACAGCCATGAGCATGCCCACAGCCATCACGCCCCCTATCCCCATGCCGACCATCCCCTGGGGCCCCGCACCCTGCGGCGCAGCGCCGAAGATTTTAGGCACGATTAACGGGCTCAGCCGTCTCATCGCCCTCGGATGTCCGGGGAATGGCGATTGATCACCAGGAGTGATCAATCGGCGATTTCCCCATGATTCCCATGTTTTCCCCAGGTTGATGGGGGTTTTTCCACAGATTGGCGGGGATCAGCTGCCGTTGGACCGGGGTGCTGTGGAAAGAGCGCGAATGTTCATCGACGCCTTGACAGCCCCCCATCCCTTGCGTTCGGTCATGGCTCGCCGCTCCGCTGGGCCCCATCGGCCTGGCCGCGATTCAGCGGGCGGAACGGGTCTCACCGGGATGGGGTGGATCGGCAGCGCCCAGCCCCCCCCTTTGACGGGGCAGGGGGCGGTGTGGCGTACTGGCCTTACGAAGCGGACGGACACGGCCCATGGGAGCGGAACGGAACGTCGATGGGACGTCGCCTGGGTCCGGGATGGCGGAGGTCGCCAGCGACGACTGCATCAGCCTGGAGGCGGAGGTGCCGGAGGTGCTGTTCCAGGGCCTGCGGACCTTCATCGAGGACCATCCCCACTGGGATCAATACAGCGTGATTACCTCCGCCCTGGCCGGCTTCCTGTTTCAGAACGGCTGCAGCCACCCCTCGGTGACCCAGCACTACCTCGATGGCCTGTTTCTGCGGCCCTGACCGCGAAGGGCTGGGGCCAAAAAAAAGCGGAGGGGCCAACCTCCGCCTGCGTTTCTCCCTTGCCCGACCCGTTGAGAGGTCGCCCGCAGAGTTTGCGCCGATCCCCCCCGGCAAACTGTGGTGATGGACACCACTGGCTGGAACGGTGTGGTCGCCCTGACCACGCCACGAGGAGTTGCCCTCAGCCCAACCGTGCGCGCTCGGCGGCGGCGGCGCAGGCGCGCCACGTGATCGCCATCTCGGTGAGCGTTGGGCTCTGCCAGCCGGCGCTGGGCCAGCAGGCGCCATCGGTGACCAGCACGTTCCGGGCCCCCCAGCACTGGTTCCAGCCATCCACCACGCCCCCCTCCGCTCTGGAGGCCATGCGGGCGCCGCCCAGCTCATGGATGTAGTAGCCCGGTGGCGCCGCCCCCTGGCCCACCGCCACGCTGCCCTTGACCAGGGGCTCCAGCAGCGGCAGCACGAACAGGTCTTCGATCGGTTGAATCCGCCCACCGGCCGCGGCGACGACCGCCTCCATCCGCTGGTGCATGTGGGCCACCATGGCCCGCTCGTTGTTCCCCCAGCGGCAGGCGATATGGGCGATCGGCAGTCCCCAGGCATCCCGCCGCTCCGGGTCGAGGGTGACCCGATTCTCGGGATCGGGCATCACCTCGCCATGGCCGATCAGGAAGCCCACCGCCTCGCCCCGGCGCCGCTGCAGCAGGGCCGGCGGATCGAAGCGCTGGAGTGCCGTCCAGAGGCCATAGCCCCGCAGAAAGGGGACATCGGGCCCGTGGCCGAGGTTGAGGGTGTTGGGGATGAAACAGCTGCCGGCGCCGGAGAGTTCGGTGGGGAGGGCGGGCGCCGGTAGGGCGGGAATCGAGAAGAAGCGACTGGTGGAGATGTGATCCATCAGATAGCGGCCCAGGCTGCCGGAGGGATCGATCAGGCCCCGCTCCTGATGGGCCTCCCCCGAGTGCAACAGGATCCGCAGCGTTTCAATCGTGGAGGCACAGAGCACCACCAGTGGCGCCCGCACCAGCTCCCGATGGCCGTTGCGGCCCACCACCACCACCCCTTCCGCCCTCTCCTGCCGACGATCCATCTGGAGGTGGCTCACCACCGCCTCACTCCGCACCTGCACCCGCCCGGTGGCCAGGGCGCGGGCCAGGGTGCTCCCCTGGGCGCTGGAGGGGGGCCAGGGGCTGGAGGGGTGGCTCCTGGGCAGGGCAAAGCCACGGGAATGGATCAGGGGCAGATCCAACTCCCGCCGGATCGCCTGGCCCAGGTGCCGTTCCCCCGGGGTGAACGGCAGGGGCGGCCGGGTGTCGCCATCGGGAAGCTGGGGCAGGCCATCGCGGCCGCCGTGCACCCCCAGCAGCCGCTCCAGCCGCCCATAGAACGGGCTGAGGTCGCCGCTTCCGATCGGCCAGCTGGGGCCATGGCCATCCCGCTCCGCCGCCCGGAATTCCGCCTCCGACAGGCGCAGGGTGATGCCCCCCCAGGTGAGGCTCTTGCCCCCCACCTGCCGACCCCGGGTCCAGAGGAATGGCGCAGCGTCGGGGGTGGAATAGGGATGGAGGCGTTCGTCCACGAACAGGTCGGGATTGGCCTTCCAGTAGCCGGGATGGTTGGCCTGCCGACGGTGACGACCGCTGCCGAGAGCGGCCAGGCGCCGCAGCGTATTGAGCGGTTCGCTGCCGAGGGCCCGCGCCGCCGAGAGCTGCGGTCCGGCCTCCAGCACCAGCACCCGCAGCCCGGCTTCGGCGAGCACCATCGCCGCCACCCCACCGTTGGCGCCGGCTCCCACCACGATGGCGTCGATGGCCTCGGGGGCGGGGGGATGGTCGTCCCTGGCGCCGGGCATGGGGCTGGCTGCCATCTCCGCCTCAGTCGAAGCGCAGTTCGCCGCGCACCTCCAGCCGCAGGTGGTCGGCGGGGGCCATGTATCGCTGGCGCAGATCGGCGAGGGTCGTGGGGGTCAGCCAGTCCAGCTGATCCAGCAGGTGCAGGGCCACCGCCTGCTTGGCCCGGCTGGCACCGTCCTCCACCTTGATGGCCACCCCCATGCCCTCCCCTACCCGGCTCAGGCACTGGATGCCCTCGGCCCCGCCCTTACTCAGCACCTGACCGTGGGCGCCGCGCATCAGTTCAGTGTCGAAGCGGCCCTCGCCGGCCACGAGCTGGGGATGGGCCAGCATGGCCCGGCTTAACCGCTCCAGATCAGGCTGTTCGCCGGCGCCGAGATGGGCAAACAGCAGCGCCATCTGCGACAGCTGCAGTTGCAGGGTGGGGGCACCGCAATCGTCGCGGGCGCTGAGGAGTTCCGCCGCCGGCAGGCCCAGCAGTTCCCCCACCCGTTTGAGCACCGCCTGCTGCAGGGGATGGTCCGGCTGCAGATAACTCTCCAGGGGCCAATGCAACCGCTTGCAGGTGGCCAGGAAAGCGGCGTGCTTTCCGGAACAGTTGTGCTCCAGGGGACTCGTCGCCCCGGAGGGGGTCGGGCATTGCAATTGGCTCGCTTCGATCTCCGCCCCCCACAGCAAGCGGAAGGCTTCCCTGGCCTGGACGGCCGTGCCGGCGTGGGAGGAGCAGGCGATCGCCAGTCCCCGATCCCCCGCGTTGACCCAGTCGGCGCTGCCGCTGCTCACAAACACCGTGGCCTGAAAGGGTTTGAGCGCCGAGCGAATGAAACTGAGATGGTGGGGGTCGCCGGCCCGCATCAACACCCGGCCCCGTTGGTCGCAGACCACGGCATGCACCCGGTGGCTGGATTCATGGATCCCGTTGCGCAACAGCCGTACTTCCAGGGGGGGAACCCCAGGACGAGTGGAACCGCTGAAGCTGGACGAGAGGGTCATGGGACCAGGGTCATGGGACCATTCGGGCAAGGCCGGGCCCAAGGCCAAGCCAGCCGGCCTGCAGAGCCTGGCAGAGGGCCGCGCCGCCCAGCAGCAGGACGAGCACCAGGACGGTTCCCTCCCGTAGACGGCGCAGCACCGGTCGCACCTCGTGGCGTGACACCAGCAGGTCCTGCTGCCGCCAGGCCAGGGGCTTCTCCCATTCCTGGCCGTCGTACCAGCCCGACTCCTCATAGGCCACCCGCTCGGCCACCAGGCGTCGATCCACGTAGTGCCAGCCCAGCCATTGGCGCAGCAGCAGCAGCAGCGGCAGTCCCAGGGCGGCCACCGCCCCAGCCAACACCCACTGGGCCGGGTGGTGTCGCAGGGACCAGCTGCCGCTGGCCACCAACAGGCAGAGGGGCAACACCAGCAGCCAGCTCACGATTAGTGCCCGCCCCAGGGCTGCGGTTCCGGCCGCCGGCCAGGCGAAGAACCAGGAGCGGCAGAGCTGGTCGTATTCCCGCAGGGGGCGCTGCTCCACCGGGACAGGACAGGGGGCGGTCTGGCCAGGGAGGTCGGCGCCGTTGCGGTTCTGCATCGGCTTCAGGGGTTGGGGGTGGGGGGGGAAGCCGGCGCCGTGGGGCTCACGTAACGAATCTGTTCCCCATGGCCCCAGAAGGATTCCAGGTCGTAGTACGTCCGCTCCTGGGGGGTGAGCACATGCACGATCAGCTCGCCGTAGTCGAGCAACATCCAGCGGCCTTCGCTCTGGCCCTCGCGCCGCAGGGGCAGTCGACCTGCCAGCTCCTCAAGCTGGTCTTCCACGGAACGGCCGATCGCCCGCACCTGCACATCGGTGAGGCCGCTGCAAATCACGAACCAGTCGGCCAGGGAGGAGACCTCCTCAACCCGGATCAGCCGGATATCCACGGCCTTGCGGTCGTCGCAGGCTTCGGCGGCCATGCGGGCCAGTCCCTCACTGGTGTCGTTCCCGGCAGGCCCGGGTTGGAGCGTGGGCTGGGCCATGGCTTCATCCATAAACGTTTTCACTGCTCACCGACTGACGGGACCCCTGCTGCTGGGCCATTTCGGCCCGCGCTTTGCCGGCACTCTTGCGCAGGGCCTCCAACCGGTCTTCGTAGATGGCGCGCTTGCGTTTCTTGCGGGTCTGCTCCACCAGCTCCTTCAGGGCACCGCCCAGGCTTTTGTAGGCGTTGGGCAGGCTGTAGCCGAAGCGGCAGGCCAGGTCGATCGCCCGTTCATCCGCCTGGATCGCGTCTTGAAGGCGTTTTTCCGAGTTGTTCTTGAGGTAGAGGCGATAGCCCGCGAAACCCGACAGGCCAAGGGCCAACACCAGCAGCAGGGCATCCTGCACCCAGAGCTCCCCAATGGCCCCCCCCAGACCGATGGCCAGGGCCGCCATTTCCCAGCCATCCCGGGGCACGGCATCGTTCTGCACCCGGCCCACCTCATGCCAGAACAGCAGGTTGCGGTGGTCCAAGGCCAGGGCGTCCCATTTCTCCAGATCCACCTGGACCTCCACCTCGTCACGGCCGATCTCTTCGATCGTGATCAAGGGGGGATCGACGGAGGCAGCAGCTTCCACGAACACCCAGCTCTGCATCTCCGGGGGCAGCAACCCCTTCAGGCGCTGGAGTTCGCTCATCGGCGGATCAGAACAATGAAAGTGCATCCACGTTAGCGAGGCCTCCCCGGGAGGGCTGGATCGGGGATCCGCCTAGCCCTCACCCCACCGTGAGAGGCTGGAATCGTTTGGCCACGCAACCCCCATGCCCCGCCGCACGGATCTCAGGCGCATCCTGCTGCTGGGTTCGGGACCGATCGTGATTGGTCAGGCCTGCGAATTCGACTATTCCGGCACCCAGGCCTGCAAGGCCCTACGGGCCGAGGGCTATGAGGTGGTGTTGGTGAACAGCAATCCGGCGTCGATCATGACCGATCCGGATGTGGCCGATCGCACCTACATCGAACCGCTCACCCCCGAGGTGGTGGCGCGGGTGATTGAGATCGAACGGCCCGATGCCCTGCTGCCCACCATGGGTGGTCAGACCGCCCTCAACCTGGCCGTGGCGCTGGCCGAGAACGGCACCCTGGAGCGTTTCGGGGTGGAGCTGATCGGCGCCAATCTGGAGGCGATTCGCAAGGCGGAAGATCGGTTGTTGTTCAAGGAGGCGATGGCCCGCATCGGGGTGATGGTGTGCCCCTCCGGCATCGCCAACTCCCCCGAGGACGCCGAGGTGGTGGGGGAGCAGATCGGCAGCTATCCGCGCATCATCCGGCCGGCCTTCACCCTGGGGGGCTCCGGCGGTGGCATTGCCTATAACCCCGAGGAATTCCGGGCGATCTGCAAGAGCGGTCTGGAGGCCAGCCCGATGAGCCAGATCCTGATCGAGCAGTCGCTGCTCGGCTGGAAGGAGTTCGAGCTGGAGGTGATGCGCGACTCCGCCGACAACGTGGTGATCGTCTGCAGCATTGAAAACCTCGATCCGATGGGGGTGCACACCGGCGATTCGATCACCGTGGCTCCGGCCCAGACCCTCACGGATCGGGAATATCAGCGGCTGCGCGATCAATCGATCGCGATCATCCGCGAGATTGGTGTCGACACCGGCGGTAGCAACATTCAGTTCGCCATCAACCCCGCCAACGGCGATGTGGTGGTGATTGAGATGAATCCCCGGGTCTCCCGCTCGTCGGCGCTGGCCTCCAAGGCCACCGGGTTCCCGATCGCCAAGATCGCCGCCCGCCTGGCGGTGGGCTACACCCTCGACGAGATCATCAACGACATCACGGGGGCGACGCCGGCCTGCTTCGAGCCGACGATCGACTACGTGGTGACCAAGATCCCGCGGTTCGCCTTCGAGAAGTTCCGCGGCAGTCCGCCGGTACTTACCACCTCGATGAAATCGGTGGGGGAGGCGATGGCGATCGGCCGTTGCTTCGAGGAATCCTTCCAGAAGGCGGTGCGCTCCCTTGAAACCGGCCATGCCGGATGGGGCTGCGACCGACTGGACGGCACCATCGACCCCGCCGAGCTGGAGCGGCTGCTGCGCACGCCGGCCCCGGATCGCATCTTTGCGGTGCGTGAGGCGATGCTGGTCGGCCGCAGCGACGCCGAAATCCACCAGCTCAGCGCCATCGATCCCTGGTTTCTGGCCAAGCTGCGCACCATCCTTGATGCCGAACAGGCCCTGTTGCGCGGCCATACCCTGGCCGATCTCAACGCTGAGGCCCTGTTGCGCCTCAAGCAGCTGGGCTTTGCCGATCGGCAGATCGCCTGGGCCACCGGCAGCGATGAGCTCACCGTGCGGCGCCATCGACAGGGGTTGGGGATCCGCGCCCTGTTCAAGACGGTGGACACCTGCGCCGCCGAGTTCGCCTCCCGAACCCCTTACCACTACTCCACGTATGAGCGGCCCCTGGAACAGCTCGCCGCCGATGGAACCCTGATTCCCCTCCCCCCTGCCGATGAGGTGCAGCCGGAGGCGCGGGCCAAGGTGATGATCCTGGGGGGCGGCCCCAACCGCATCGGCCAGGGCATCGAGTTCGACTATTGCTGCTGCCACGCCTCCTTCGCCCTGCAGGCGGCCGGTTTCGTCACGGTGATGGTGAACAGCAATCCGGAAACGGTGTCCACCGATTACGACACCAGCGATCGTCTCTATTTCGAGCCGCTCACCCTGGAAGACGTGCTCAACGTGATTGAGGCCGAGACGCCCGCCGGCGTGATCGTGCAGTTCGGTGGCCAGACCCCGCTCAAGCTGGCCTTGCCCTTGCTGCACTGGTTGGACTCCCCCGAGGGCCAGGCCACCGGCACCACCATTTGGGGCACTTCCCCTCAATCGATTGATCGCGCTGAGGATCGCGAGCAGTTCGAAGCGATCCTGCGCCAGTTGGACATCCGCCAGCCCCGCAATGGTCTGGCCCGCAGCGAGGCCGAAGCCCGTGCCGTGGCGGAACGGGTGGGCTATCCGGTGGTGGTGCGGCCCAGTTATGTGCTCGGTGGCCGGGCCATGGAGGTGGTGTACGACGAGGAGGAGCTCAATCGCTACATGGTGGAGGCGGTGCAGGTAGAGCCGGACCATCCGGTGCTGATCGATCAGTTCTTGGAGAACGCCACCGAGGTGGATGTGGATGCCCTCTGCGACGCCTCCGGCACCGTGTTGATCGGCGGCCTGATGGAGCACATCGAACCGGCCGGCATCCATTCCGGCGATTCCGCCTGCGCCCTGCCCGCCGTCAGCCTCAGTCCCGCTGCCCTGGCCACGATCCGCCAGTGGAGCGTGGCGTTGGCCCAGGAGCTGCAGGTGTGCGGCCTGATCAATCTCCAGTTCGCCGTGCAGAACGACACCGTCTTCATCATCGAGGCCAATCCCCGGGCTTCGCGCACGGTTCCGTTCGTGGCCAAGGCCACCGGCGTGCCCCTGGCCAAGATCGCCAGCCAGCTGATGGCCGGCTCCAGCCTGGCGGAGCTTGGCCTCACCACCGAGCCCATTCCACCGCGTCAAACCGTCAAGGAGGCGGTGCTGCCGTTCAAGCGCTTTCCAGGCGCCGACACGTTGCTGGGCCCGGAAATGCGTTCCACCGGCGAGGTGATGGGCATCGCCAGCAGCTTCGGGCTGGCCTATGCCAAGGCCGAGATCGGGGCCGGGGAGGCCCTGCCCACCTCCGGAACGGTGTTTCTGTCCACCCACGATCGGGACAAGTCGGCCCTGGTGCCGGTGGCGCGGCGCCTGCTGGAGGAGGGCTTTGCCCTTACCGCCACGGCCGGCACCGCCGCGGCCCTGCGCCGGGCGGGCCTGCCGGTGGAGTCCGTGCTCAAGGTGCATGAGGGGCGGCCCAACATCGAGGACGCGATTCGCTCGGGCCGGGTGCAGCTGATCATCAACACCCCCATCGGCCGCCAGGCCGCCCATGACGACCGCTACCTGCGCCGTGCCGCCCTGGACTACGCCGTGCCCACGGTCACCACCCTGGCGGGGGCGCGCGCAGCCGTGGAGGCGATCGCCGCTCTGCAGCAGCACAGTGACGTGGAAGTGACGGCGTTGCAGGACATCCATCGCCCCTGGGGGGATCAGGCCGCTGCCGTGGTTTCGCCGCTGGCTAGCGTGGATCTTGAGCCGACCTTGCCCCTATGACCTCCACCCTCACCGCTCCGATTGCCCCTGGCACCGACGTTCGCGCCGCCTTTCGCGCTGCCTACGAGAACCGCTACACCTGGGAACCAGGCTTCGGGGGCTATCGGGGCCGCTGTGTGATGGAGCAGGGCGAGAACAAGGTGGTTGGCACCTTCACGGTGGGCGCCGATCTCAAGGCCAAGGTGGAGGGCATTGAGGATCCCGAGATGGACAAGGCGATCGCCTCCCAGCTCTGGGAGGTCTGCATCCACCGGGTGCGCCGCAGCTTTGAGCAGACCCACGGTGACAACACCTTCACCGCCGGCGATGCCGATTCGGTGGGCCTGGAGGTGATCGTTGGCGGCAAAAATAGCGGCGATCGCTATCGGATCAAGCATGACGTGGTGACCATGGTGCATCGCCACATTCACGGCACTGTGGTGACGATCTTCACCGAGAGCACCACCGACACCGGTGCCGGCTATCTCAGCCGCACCTACACCAGTCGCTATAGCGATCCGGCCACCGGCGCCCCCCGGGGAGGCCTCAGCACCTTCACCGACACCTTCGTTCCGCTCACCGAGTCTGGACCCTGGGTGCTGGGGCAACGGGAGGTGGTCTGCGAGGACCCCGAGGCGGAGGGTGGGGTCAGCCGCCAAGTCTTCCGCTTCGAGGCCCTGGAAGCCCTGGCCTGATGGGTGCAGGGCTGGCCTGGGGGTCAGCCCTGCTTTGAGGTCAGCCTTCCTCGTCGGCCATCGGCTCGATCGATTTCAGGCGCTCGTTGAGTTGAAGGGCCATCGATTGACGGCCAACCGCTAACACCTTGAGGGTGTCTTCGTGCATGCGCAGCTGGGCATCGGCCACCTGCATGCCACGGACCAGTTCCTTCACTTCATCGGGCAGGTTGTTGAGGTCATAGCGCTTGCCCTCAAAGGTGAGTACGGGCGGTTGCTGGGTGGGGGTTTCCACAGGGGGGAAGGGAAGGCGCCCTCACGATAAGGGGTCTGCGTGGGTCCCTTCATCGCTTGTTCAGCGTTCAGGCTTTCTCATTCAGGCTTCCACCCGAATCAACTGGCGATCGCAGAGGTCGCGATAGCGGCCGCCCTGGGCCATCAGCCCATCGTGGCTGCCCTCCTCCACGATGCGCCCGCGTTCCAGCACCAGGATGCGATCGGCTTCCTGCACCGTGGCCAGCCGGTGGGCGATCACCAGCACGGTGCGCCCCGCCATCGCCCGTTCCAGTCCCCGTTGCACCGCCGCCTCGGCTTCCGCATCCAGGGCGCTGGTGGCCTCATCGAGCAGCAGCACCGCCGGATTGCCCAGCACGGCCCGGGCGATCGCCAAGCGCTGGAGTTGGCCGCCGGAAAAGTTGCTGCCCCGCTCTTCGATTCGGCTGCCATAGCCGGCCGGCAACGCTTCGATGAACCCCGAGGCATTGGCCAGTTCGGCGGCGGCGCGGATCTGGCTCTCGCTGGCGGGCCGGCCGAAGGCGATCGCCTCCGCCACCGTGCCCGAGAAGACGCTGCTCTGTTGGGGCACCAGGGCGACGGCCTGGCGCAGGTCCCTAGCTCGCAGGTTGGCTAGATCATGGCCATCGAGCAGCACCCGCCCCTGCTGGGCCGTGTTGAAGCGCAGCAACAGGGAAAATAACGTGCTTTTCCCTGCCCCGGAGGGGCCCACCAGGGCCACAACCTGCCCCGGGTCAATGGTGAGGCTGAGGTCGTGGAGCACCGGCTGGGCCGGGTCGTAACCGAAGCGCACCCGCTCCAACACGAGTCCCCCCCGCACCGTCGTCAGGGGAAGGGCGTCGGGGCGATCGGCCACCTCGATCGGTTCCGCCTCGATCGCCCGCAGCCGCCCCAGGGACGCCTGGCCCTGCTGGAGTTCGTTGAAGTTGGTGGTGAGGTGGGCGATCGGATCGATCAGCATCAGCAGGGCCGCCACGTAGCTGCTGAAGCCCTGGCTGGTGAGCCCCCCCGCCTGGATGCGGGCCGCCCCAATCAGCAGCACCGCCAGGATGCCGGCCGCTTCGATGAAGCCCACCACCGGGTGTTGCAGGGCCAGCAGCTTGAGGGTGCGGTAGCGGGCCCGGCGGTGCAGGTCGATTTCGGTGTCGAAGCGCTGCTGCAACCAGGGCTCGGCGGCGAAGGCGCGCACCAGGGGGAGGCCGCCGATCGCTTCCCCCAGCAGGGCCGCCAGGTCGCTCACCTGCTGCTGGCTCCGCTCGGCGGCGGCCATCACCCGGGCGCCAAAACTGCTCACGAGCAAGGCCACCACCGGGGCCAGCAGCAGGGTGGCCAGGGCCAGGGGCCAGTCGATCCACACCATGTACCCCAACACCACCAACAGCTGCAGGGCGCTGGGGGTGCTGTCCTGAATGGTCTTGTAGATCACCTCTCCCACCCGGTCGGCGTCTTCGGTGAGGCGGTAGGTGAGGTCGCCGGCGGAGAGTTTTTCCAGGGCGTTGAAATCCAGCTTCTGCAGGCGGGCGAACAGGCGTCGCCGCAGCTCCTGGCTGACCTGCAGCGCTGGGCCGGCCATCAGGGTGTCCTGGCCGAACTGGGCCGCCTTCTGCACCAGGAACACCCCCAGGGCGGCGGCGATGGCCCGCAGTACTCGCTGGAGATCACCGGCGCCGATCGCCGGGATCAGCTGCCCGGCCAACCAGGCCAGCAGCGGAAAACTGAGCACGAACACAACCATGCACAGCCCACCGGCCACCAGGCGACGCCGGTGCGGCTTCAGCAGGGGCAGCAGTCCGCGGAAGCCTGCCGACGGGGGTGCGAGCATCGGCAAACCTTACGTCCCGTGCCGTGAAGCTCGATCAGTTCCTCAAATGGCAGGGCCTGGTGAGCACGGGCGGGGAGGCCAAGCTGCGCATTCAGCGCGGCGATGTGCGGGTGAACGGGACGATCGAAACCCGCCGCGGCCGCCAGCTGGCACCGGGGGATGCGGTGGAACTGGATGGCCGCGAGACCTTGATGCTCAGCGCCCACGGCGGTGGCCCGGCCTAGGAGGGAGGGCTGGGCCAGCGTCTAGCGTGCTTCCACGTTGTGTGAGGTGCCGCTGGTGCACAAGGCCGTCATCGCCGGGAACTGGAAGATGCACATGACCTGCGCCGAAGCGCAGGCCTTCGCCCAGGCCTTCCTTCCCTTGGTGGCCCACCTCCCCACGGATCGCGAGGTGGTGCTGGCACCTCCGTTCACGGCCATCGCCATCTTGAGCGAGGCTCTGGCGGGGTCGGGAGTGGCGATTTCCGCCCAGAACGTGCACTGGGAGGAGAAGGGGGCCTACACCGGCATGATTTCGGCGCCCATGCTGCTGGAGCACGGCGTCACCCACGCGATTGTTGGCCACAGTGAGCCCCGTAAGTACTACAGCGAAACGGACGAACAGATCAACCTGCGGGCCCGTTCGGCCCAGGCCCATGACTTGATTCCGATTGTCTGTGTGGGCGAAAGCCTGGATCAGCGGGAGGCGAGTGAAACCGAGCGGGTGATCCATCGCCAGGTGGAACAAGGCTTGGAGGGGCTGGATCCCTGTCGGCTGATCGTGGCCTACGAGCCGATCTGGGCGATCGGCACCGGCAAGACCTGTGCCGCCAGTGAAGCCAACCGCATCTGCGGGCTGATTCGTGGCTGGGTAGGCCACCCCGAGGTGATCGTTCAATACGGCGGCTCGGTCAGCCCAGCCACGATTGACGACTTGATGGTTCAAAGCGACATCGATGGCGTGCTGGTGGGTGGGGCCTCCCTCGACCCCCTCAGCTTCGGTCGCATCGCCAACTACCAGGCGCCGGTGCAGGCCTGAGCCGAGCCTGGTTCAGGATGGGCAGCCCCAACACGCCCTGCCGTGCGACTTGATTTCGCCGTTCCCGCCGGCTGGGGCCAGCGCACTGCCGTGATGGGGGTGTTGAACCTCACCCCCGATTCCTTCAGCGATGGCGGACGTTTTAATCGGCCCGAGGCTGCCCTGCGCCAGGCCCGCCGCCTGGCGGCCCAGGGGGCCGATCTGCTGGATCTGGGGGCCCAGAGCACCCGCCCCGGGGCCGTGGATGTGGGGGAGGAGGAGGAACTGACCCGATTGATGCCGGCCCTGCGGCTGATCCGGGCCTGGCGGACGACCGCCGCGTCCCCTGCCCCGCTGCTGTCGATCGACACCTTCCGGGCCCCGGTGGCCGCCGCCGCCCTGGCGGAAGGGGCCGATTGGATCAACGACGTGAGCGGGGGCCGCCAGGATCCGGCCATCCTGAAGGTGGTGGCGGAGGCCGGCTGCCCCTACGTGTTGATGCACAGCCGAGGGGACAGCCGCTCCATGGACGACCTGGCTCGGTACGGCCACGTGGTGACGGAAGTGCGCGAGGAGTTGTTGCGGGCCACCGACCGCGCCCTGGCGGCCGGTGTGCGGTTGCCGCAATTGATCTGGGATCCGGGGCTGGGCTTCGCCAAGACCACCGCCCATAACCTCAGCCTGCTCCATGACCTGCCGCTGCTGATGGCGGAGGGGATTCCGCTCCTGCTGGGTCCCTCCCGCAAACGCTTTATCGGCGCCGTGCTGGAGGAACCCCGCCCCAGGGCTCGCCTGTGGGGGACGGCTGCCGTGGCAGCCCTGGCTGCCGCCGCTGGGGTGGCGGTGCTGCGGGTGCACGATGTGGGCCCGATGGCCCAGGTGGTGCGGATGGCGGCGGCTGTGCGGGCCGCTGAAGCCCCCTGATCGGGAGTTAGAGGCGGCCGGAATGGGCCTTCGTTTGGAGACGGTCTGCCCCTGCTGTCGCTGCCTTCGCCGCCGGGAGTGGTGCCAGCTTCACCCGCCGGGCCAGCCCCAGGGTCCGCAGCAGGCGGATGTGCTGCCAGGTGATGTCGAACTCGAACCAGCGCAGGCCATGGCGGGCGCTGGAGGGGAAGGCGTGGTGATTGTTGTGCCAGCCCTCGCCCAGGGCCAGGAGGGCCACCCACCAGCAGTTGCGTGAGAGGTCGTCACTGTTGAAGTTGCGGTAGCCGAAGGCATGGGTGGCCGAATTCACCAGCCAGGTGGCGTTGTAGACCAAGACCAGGCGCAGGGCGATGCCCCAAAGCACCAGGCCCAGGCCCCCGCCATGGACCCCGGCCCACGAGCCATAGCCAAACAGCCCCGCAGCCAGCAGCAGCTGCAGACCAATGGACCAGCGTTCCAGCCAACCATTGAACGGATCGCGACGCAAATCGGCCGTGTAGCGATCGAGATGGCTTCGGGCCGGACAGTCGTGGAGCATCCAGCCCACATGGGCCCACCAGAAGCCCCGGCCGCTGTCGTGGTGGTCGTTGGGGAGATCAGAAAACTGATGATGGTGGCGATGCAGGCCCACCCATTCGATCGGGCTGTTCTGGAGTGCCAGGGTGCCCATCAACATCAGGGTGCGCTCCACCAGCAGGGGGGCTTGGAAGCTGCGGTGGGCCGCCAGCCGGTGCAGTCCCAGGGTGACGCCGATGCCGGTGATCCAGTAGAGCAGGACCAGGGCGGTCAGGCCTTGCCAGCTCCAGAACCGGGGGAGCAGGGCGACCAGGGCCGCGACATGAATCACCACCAAAAACAGCACCGTGGGCCCATGGAAGGCGCTCTGGCTGGGCGGCAGGGGAGGCCGGGGCTGGGACAGCAGGCCAGGACCAGGGGCGAGGGGGGGGGCGGCGGTGGCAGCGTTCGAGGGCTGGGGCACAGGGATAGGGACGGGATGGCGACGGAAGGGGGACGGCCAACGTGCCATCAAGAGGGTTCAACGGTCCTTGGGGGCGCGGCGATCCAATCGGATAAAACTCCGGTCCGGTTCAGGGCTGAGTCACCCCCTCGATCCGGTCTTCGATCTGCTGGTAGATCTCCTGCAACTGGGTGATGTTGTCGTCGGAGGTTTCCCAATAGCCACGGCCGTTCACCTCCAATAAGGTGCCCACGATGCGGCGGAAACTGTGGGGGTTGAGATCCATGAGGCGCTGTCGCATCTCGGGATCGTTGATGAAGGTGTTGTTGGCCTCCTCATAGACGAAGTTGTCGACGGCACCGCTCGTGGCACTCCAGCCAAGGGTGAAATTAAGTCGCTTGGCCACTTCCCGCACGCCCTCATAGCCGGAATTGAGCATGCCCTCGTACCACTTGGGATTGAGGAGTTTGGTGCGTGAATCCAAGCGAATGGTTTCGCTCAGTGATCGCACTTGGGCGTTGGCGGTGGTGGTGTCGGCGATGTAGCTGGCGGGGGCCTTACCATCGTCCCGCAGTCCTTGGATTAACTTGGTTGGATCGGAATCGAAGTAGTGGCTGACGTCCGTGAGGGAGATCTCCGCGGAATCCAAATTCTGGAAGGTGACATCGGCGGTTTTCATCGCCGATTCAAAAACGTCTCGATTTTGATTCATCTCGCCCGGATTGTCCGCGTTGAAGGCGAAGGTTTTGCGGGATAGGTACATTTCCTGCAGGTCGTTCTCCCCTTCCCAGGTGCTATTTTCTACGGCTAGATTCACGTTGGAGGAATAGCTTCCGCTGGCGTTGGAGAACACCCGGGTAGCGGCATCCCTTAGGGAGATGCCCTGCTCGGCGGCCTGATCCTGGGCGTGCTTGCGCACAAAATTCATTGCCAAGGGTTCCTCCGCCTCGGCGGCCATCTTCACCCCTTGATCGATCAATCCCATCTGGTTGATGAATAAATCGCGAAACACCCCCGAGCAGTTCACCACCACATCAATGCGGGGACGCCCCAGTTCTTCCAAGGAGATCAGTTCCAGTTTGTTGACCCGACCCAGGGAATCGGGCACGGGACGAACACCGATGAACCAGAGGATCTGGGCCAGGGATTCGCCGTAGGTCTTGATGTTGTCCGTGCCCCACAGCACGCAGGCGATTGTTTCCGGCCAGCTGCCCTGCTCGGCTTTCTGGCGCTCGATCAAGCGATCCACCACCACCTTGGCGGCGGCGATGGCGGCACGGGTGGGGATCGACTGGGGGTCAAGGGCGTGGATGTTCTTGCCGCTGGGCAGCACGCCTGGATTGCGGATCGGATCGCCGCCGGGCCCTGGCAGCACGTATTCGCCATCGAGGGCCCGCAGCAGGCTCTCCATCTCCATATCGGCGCAGATTTGCTCCAGACAGAAGCGCAGGTAGGCGAAGGTTTTATCTAGCTCCCCCTGGTTGACCTCAGCGAAGCCGCCGCTGCGGCAGGCGGCCAGCCAGGGGGAGGGCAGCTGAAAGCCGAAGCGCTCCAACAGATCGAAGAACCAACCGAAGTTGCGCCGCAGGGTCACACGGCCATCGGCGCCGGTGACCTCCTTCACCATCGCCCCGACCGCGATGCGGCAGGTTTCGGTGATGAGCCGGTTCAGTTCCACATCGGCAAGGACACCGGAATCATTGCCCTTGTAGACCTCGGCGATGGTGCGGCCGCGGCTTTCTGCCATCAGCCCTGGCAATGAGCGCAGGCCCTCCTCTTCCCGTTCGAGGGCGGCGATGTTCACCAAGGTGGCGATCGCTTCCTCGGCGGTGGGGGGCTTGCCGATGGTGTGCAGGCCGCAGGGCAGCAAGCGGCTCTCGATCTCCATCAGCTGGCGGTAGACCGCGCCAACCACGCCGTCGCGGCCGTCCTGATCCAGCTCCGACCCATCCACCTCCGGCAGGGTTACATCCTTGTCGAGGTTGCACTGGCGGGCCGTTTCCACGATCGCATTCACGATCTGCACCCCTCTGGAGCTTTCGCGGAGTTGCTGGTAGGAGCCCACCAGTTCACCCAACTCCTTGAGGCCCTTATAGAGACCAGCGTTTTCGGCGGGGGGAGTCAGATAGCTGATCGTGGAGGCATAGCCGCGCCGCTTGGCGATGGTGGCTTCCGAGGGATTATTGGCGGCGTAGTAATAAAGATTTGGCAGGGCGCCGATCAGGGAATCCGGGTAGCAGGTGTCACTCATTCCCATCTGCTTGCCGGGCATGAACTCCAGGGAGCCATGGGTACCGAAGTGCAGGACCGCATCGGCACCCCACACCTTCTCCAAGTAGGTGTAGTAGGCCGCGAAGCCGTGGTGGGGGCTGGCGCTGCGGGAATAGAGCAGCCGCATCGGATCGCCCTCGTAGCCGAAGGTGGGCTGCACCCCCACAAACACGTTGCCGAAGTGGCGGCCGTAGATCAGCAGATTGGTGCCATCGCTGTTCAAATTGCCGGGAGGCTTACCCCAGTTCTCCTCCAGGCGGTGGGAATAGGGGGTGAGTTGCTCATATTCCGCCACGCTCATGCGGTGGGCGATCGCCAGCTCAGGCGCCCCGACGAGGGCTTCGGGATCACTCAGCACCGCCTCCATCAGGGCCTTGGGCGAGCGGGGCATGGCCTGCACGTCGTAGCCCTTGGCTTTCATTTCCTCGAGCACCCGGAAGATCGAGCCGAACACGTCGAGGTAGGCGGCGGTGCCCACGTTGCCCTTGTCCGGCGGAAAGCTGAAGACCGTGATGGCCAGCTTTTTTTCGGATCGGGGTTTGATCCGCAAGGTGGCCCAGCGAATCGACCGTTCGGCGATGGCCTCGACCCGGTCCTGCAGGGTGTGGGCCTTCCCGGTGGCATCGTCCCGACCAGAGAGCACGATCGGTTCGATGGCGCCATCGAGTTCCGGGATGGCAATCTGCAGAGCCACCTGCACCGGGTGCAGCCCCAGGTCGCTCTCTTCCCATTCCTGGGTGGTCTGGAACACCAGCGGCAACGCCACCATGTAGGGCCGATTGAGGCGCTTGAGGGCGTCGATGGCCTTGGGATGGTCTTGGCGGGCCGGGCCGCCCACCAGGGCGAAGCCGGTGAGGCTCACGACCCCATCCACGTGGGGAATCTCAGGATTGAGCGGGTCGTAAAAGAAGGTGTTGACGGGCTTGCTGAAATCCAACCCGCCGCAGAACACGGGAATCACGGTGGCCCCCCGATACTCCATTTCCTGGATCACCGCCACGTAGTGGGCCTCATCGCCTGTGACGATGTGGCTGCGCTGCAGCACCAGCCCAATCACCGGACCCTTGCGGGCCTTCTCGGAGAGATCACTGCGGCTGGCGCTCCAGTTCAGATATTCCTTGAGGTCTTCAAACATCCCGGGGGCCAGGGGATGCCAGATGCCCAGATCGGGGAACACCACCGGATCGGCTACCTCCAAGGCAGGACGGTCGTTGTCCCCACGGGGGAAGACGTACTTGTCCGCCAGCATTAACAGGAAGTTGCGCAGGTTGTCCGGTGTGCCCCCCAGCCAGTACTGGAAGCTGAGCATGAAGGAGCGGGCGTCCTGGGCCTTCTCCACCGGCAGGTACTTCAGCACCGTCGGCAGGGTGTTCAGCAGCTTGAGCATCGCGTCCTGGAAGCCGGCGGAGCCCCCCTTCTCCTTGCGCTTCTTCATGAACTGGGCGATGGCGCTCTTGCTCTGCCCGAGCTGGGCCATGGAGAAGGTGCCGAGCTTGTTGAGCCGCATCACCTCCGGCATGGAGGGGAACACCACCGCCGCCTTGAGCTGGTCACGATGGGGCGCCACGGCCTCCACCACCTTCTGGGCCAGGTCCTCGATGAAGATCAGCGAGGCGATGAACACATCCGCTGCCGCCACGTCGGCACAGAAGTCGGCGTAGTTAACCGGATCCCGCAGCTCTTCGATTAAGTAGCCGCTCAATTCGATCGCCAGACCGCTGTTGTGGTCGTTGATGGCTTGGGCCGCCGTGGTGAGGGCGTTCTGGTACTGGGGTTCGAGCACCACATACACCGCCTTCATCACGGCACGGCCTTCGCTGCTGGCAGGGCTGACCCGGCGGCTGGCGGAGCGGACCTGCGTGAACATGGGCGCACGATTGAGCAATGTGAAGGAGCCTACGAACTGCCCAGGCGAGCCTGTGGGCGGCCGGGGCAAGGCGTTACAGGGGGGGGGCGCTCTGGCGGCCGTACCCAAGCCGGTTGAGCAACGGGCCCGCCATGGCGGTGGTGATCAGGGCCATCAGCACCCCCATCGTGAACAGTTCCGGGGTGATCACCCCCAGGGAAAGGCCCACGTTCAGCACCACCAGCTCGGTGAGCCCCCGGGTGTTCATCAACCAGCCCAGGGCCTGGGCCTCGCGCGGGGGAACCCCACTGGCGCGGGCCACCGCCCAGGTTCCAAGGAACTTCCCCCCCACCGCCACGGCCAGCAGCAGCAGGGCCGCGAGCCACAGCGCCGGGGTGTGGAGGCTGCCGATGCGGGTGCTCAGGCCGCTCAAGGCAAAGAACAAGGGCAGCAACAGGCGCAGCACCATGGTTTCCATCCTCAGTGACAACCAGTCACGGAACAGCCCGTTACGGGGCATCGCCAGACCCCAGAGGAAGGCGCCGAAGATCAGGTGCACCCCGATCAGCTCGGTGGCCACGGCACTCAGGAGGGCTCCGCTGAAGATCAGGGTCTGCAGCACCTGGCCCGGGGCTTGATTGCGGCGCTGGCGTCGCTCCAGCAGGCGGCGCAGCGGGGCGGTGGCCACCAGCAGCACCACGGCATAGAGCACCGTGCCCAGCAGGGTGGGCAACGCGGCGAGGGCCGAGCCGGAGCGGCTTAAGGCCACCACGGCCGCCAGGAGGCTCCACCCCACCACGTCATCGAGGGCGGCCGAGGTGATCGCCAGGGCCCCCAGGGGCTGCTCCATCAGGTTGCGCTCGGCCAGGATCCGGGCCAGCACGGGAAACGCCGTGATCGCCATGGCCGTGCCCATGAACAACGCCCCGGTTATGGCGTGGTCCCCCGGCAGCAGATCGGGCTGCCACGCCTCAAAGCCATGGGCCAGGGCCAGTCCCAGGAGCAGCGGCAGCAGCACGCCCACGCCGCTGATCCGGCTGGCCAGGGGAAGGCGACCCTGGAGAAGCCCCGGGTTGAGCTCCAGTCCCACCAGGAACATGAACATCACCAGGCCCAACTGCGCCAACAGGTTGAGTTGACTGCGCACGTCCGGCGCGAACAGCCAAGCGCTCACCCCCGGCGCCAAGGTGCCCAGCAGGCTGGGGCCCAGCAGGATGCCGCCCACGATGTCGCCCAGCACCCGGGGCTGGCCGATCCGGTCGGCCAGCTCCCCCATCAGTTGGGCCACGCCGATCACTAACGCGACCGCCAACAGGGCGGTGATCAGGGGGGAGCCATGCATCGCCAGGGTCCGGCGGGCACTCATTCTTGTCCCCCCGGTGGCCCATAGGCTCGGCAGCGTTGCTGAGCCCCGTCCAGGGCCGCAGTTCCCCCCCCTCGGCCTCTGGTGTTGCCATGACCACCCTCTCCAGCCCCCCTCCCTCCAGCCCGGGTGCCAGCGCTCCGATTCCGGTGGTGGTGGCCGGGGCCCTCGGCCGGATGGGGGCCGAGGTGGTGAAGGCGATCAGCGCCGCCAGGGATTGCCAGCTCGTGGCCGCCATCGACACCACCCCCGGTAAGGAGGGGGTCGACATCGGCCTGGAGCTGGGTCTCGGGGAGTTGGAGGTGGCGATCACGGCGGATTTCGAGGGCAGCCTCTGCCAGGCCAGCCAGGCGGTGCGCACCGCTGGTCCCGGCGGCGGGGCCGTGCTGGTGGATTTCACCCATCCGAGCGTGGTGTACGACCACGTCCGCGCCGCCATTGCCTACGGCGTCCATCCGGTGATCGGCACCACGGGACTGGCCCCCCACCAGCTGGAGGACCTCGCCCTGTTTTCCGACAAGGCGGGCGTCGGCGGCGCCGTGATCCCCAATTTCTCGGTGGGGATGGTGCTGCTGCAGCAGGCGGCAGCGGCGGCGGCCCGCTTCTACGACTTTGCCGAGCTCACCGAGTTGCATCACAACCGCAAGGCCGATGCCCCCAGCGGTACCTGCATCAAAACTGCCGAACTGATGGAGGATCTGGGCAAGGCCTTCAATCCTCCCCAGGTGGAGGAGCACGAGTCGCTGGCGGGTTGTCGAGGCGGCCAGCGCCCCAGCGGCCTGCGCCTGCATTCGCTGCGGCTGCCGGGGCTGGTGGCCCACCAGGAGGTGATGTTCGGGGCGCCCGGCGAAACCTATACCCTGCGCCACGACACGATCGACCGTTCCGCCTACATGCCGGGGGTGCTCCTCACCGTGCGTAGGGTGCGACAGCTCAGCGGCCTGGTGTACGGCCTGGAGCGGTTGCTCTGATGCTGATCCCGGTCAAGCCCGGCGAACTGTCCCGCCTGATTCCGGCGGTGGCCACCGGACCCCAATTCAACGCCTGCAGCGGCAACCCGCGCACCTTGCTGCAGCGGCTCCTGATCTCGGTGATCGGTGGGGTGATCACCCTGCTGATCAGCCAGACCCTACTGTTTTCCAGTCAGGCGGGCCCGATCGCCCTGGTGGTGGGGGTGGTGTTTCTGCTTTACATCCTGTGGGGACCGATCCTGGAGGCGGGCCAGAAGAACGCCACGCTGCGGCGCTATCCGGCGGCGGCGATTTTCGAGGGGGAGGTGGCTGATTTCTACACCCGTGAGGTGGTGGAAAATGAGCGGGAGCAGGCCAACGGGGAGGGCCGGCTGGAACGGGTGGAGAACCGCCGCACCTGGCTCTGCCTGGAGCTGGCGGATGAGGACGGCTACTTGGGTCAGGTTCGGGTTCGGCTGGATCAGAAGAAGCACCAGGTCATTCGGCGTGGCCAGGTGGTGCGATGTCTGGTGCTGAGCGAGCGGGCGGATTTTGCACGGATCGGTGCCCTCAGCGACGCCTGGCTGCCCCAGGTGAAGTTGTGGGTGGGGGAGTACCCCTACCTGCTGCGGCCGGCATTTGAGGAGCTTTGCCTGCGCCGGCTGCGCTGACTCCCCACGGCTCGCAACATTGCGTTACACTTCCCGTAACACTTCTCAACCCAGGTCCCCATGGCCCAGGCCACCGCCAACGCCCCCGGCACCATTCGCGGCGCCACCGTCACCATGGAAGATGGCGGCCGTCTGAATGCCTTCGCCAGCGAGCCCCGCATGGAAGTGGTGAGCCCCGAGAGCGGCTGGGGCTTCCACGATCGCGCTGAAAAGCTCAACGGCCGGATGGCCATGCTCGGTTTCATTGCCCTGATCGCCACCGAGTTCGCCCTTGGCGGTGAAGCCTTCACCCGCGGTCTGCTCGGCATCGGCTGAGGCCCGGCCAGCTGCCGGTCCGTACCCCTGAGCCGTGGCGGGAGACTGCCGCGGCTTTTTGCTGGTCTGGGCCTTGTTTCTCTCCCTGCCCGATGTCCGCCCCGTTGCTCCATGGCTGCGTCTTGGGCGCTGGCCCCACGGGGGCGCTGGCGGCCCTCGCCCTCGCTGATGCCGGTTGGCACGTGTCGCTGCGCGATCCACTCCCGGCCGAACAGTTGGTGGAACGCAGCCGGGCCTATGCCTTCACCCACTCCAGTCGAGAGCTCCTGCAGCGGCTCGGCCTTTGGGACGATCTCGCCGCCGTGCTGGTGCCGTTCCGCCAGCTGCAGCTCCGCGACTTCGGCAGTGGGGAGGGCTGCCAGTTTGAAACGGAAGATCTGGGCCTGCCCCGCGCCACCGCCAACGCCGTGGGCTGGATTGCTCAGCATCGTCCCCTGATGGAGGCCCTGTTGGTGCGGTTAGAGGCCCATCCGGCGGTGCGGCTGCAGCTCGGTCCAGACCCTGCGGGGGAGTCCCGGGTTGGCCCTGAGCCGGCCGCCGATCTGGTGGTCGCTGCCGATGGCCCCGCATCGCCCAGCCGCACGGCCCTGGCCATCGGGCAGTGGCAGCTGGCCTATCGCCAGAGCTGCCTCACGGCTCAGGTGCAACTGCGCGGGGGCAAGGACGATGAAGCCTGGGAGCTGCTGAGACCCGAAGGACCCTTCGCCGTGCTCCCCCTGGGGGACGGGCGCGTTCAAGTGGTGTGGAGCGCTCCGGCGTCCCGCTGCCGTCAGCTGGAACGGCTCCCGGCCACAGCCTTCCTGGATCACCTGGCCGCTGTCCTGCCGGATCGGTTGCAGCCCGATGTCCTGCTGGATCACCCCCGGTCCTTCCCGGTTGCCCTGCAGCTGGCGCGCCGTCTGCATCGCGGTCGCACCCTGCTGGTGGGGGAGAGTGCCCATCGCTGCCATCCGGTGGGGGGGCAGGGCCTCAACCTCTGTTGGCGTGATGTGGCGGTCCTGCATGGGCTGGCCGGGCGGGTGGCCCGCGGCCAGCTGGCACCGGATCGGATTGGGGCCGCCTACAGCTGGCGACGTTGGCCCGATCTGCTGCTCACGCTGTTGGTCACTGATCTGTTGGTGCGCCTGTTCTCCAACCGCCACCCCCTGGTGGTGCCCCTGCGCCGTCTGGCCCTGGCGGCCCTGGCCCGGTGGGCGCCCCTGCGCCGGCTGCTGCTGACGGCGATGACCTTCGGTCCTTGTCGCGGGCGCACGGCCTCGCCACAGTGAGCCGATGGTGATCAGTTGCCCCCCCCAGCCTCCCCCGCCCGCAGGCTTGATGCGGTTCCTGCGCCAGCAGCTGGGCCTCAGTGATAACGCCCTTGCCCTGGGCCTGAAGCAGGCCGAACTGGAGCAGGCCCCCCTGCCGGTGGTGCTCTGGCGGTTTGGTCTGATCAGCCTGGAACAGTTCGAGCAGGTGCTCAGCTGGCAGGACCAGCAGCCCTGAGCCTGGCTAGGGGTGAGGGATCGGATTCCTTCAGTACGTGATCAGGGCGTCCACGGAGACCCCTTCCGGCAGCCGCTGGCGGCCCTGCAGGTCCTGGAGTTCCACCACGAAGGCAAAGCCCGCCAGCTGGCCGCCCGCCAGGCGCACCAACTCCCCGCAGGCCGCGGCGGTGCCGCCCGTGGCCAGCAGGTCATCCACCACGAGCACCCGCGGCAGGTTGGTGAAGCCATCGGCATGGATTTCCAGCCGATCGCTGCCGTATTCGAGGGTGTAGTCGATGCCGTGGACATCCCCGGGCAACTTGCCGGGTTTGCGGACGGGCACAAAGCCCAGGCCGACGGCGGTGGCCAGGGCGGCGGCCACAATGAAGCCGCGGGCTTCGATCCCCACGATCAGGTCCGGTTGGACGCGTTGGCAGATCAGGCTGAGCTGGCGCATCGTTTCCTGCCACCCCTGCGGATCCCCCATCAGCGGAGTGAGATCGCGGAACAGGATGCCGGGCTTGGGGAAATCGGGAATGTCACGGACCCAGCGGCGCAGGTCGGGAGGGGTGGACGGGGCGCTGCTGCTGGAGGTCATGGACGGGTGACGGGGCCGAAACTGGCCGGAATCAACGGGCGGAGGTGACGGATGGATGCCGTCGCTGGCATCATCGCAGCCATGACGCAGGCTCTAGCTCCTTCCCCCGAGGTCGGCCTTGTGCCCGCCCCAGCGGACGCCCGGCCCCTCTCCAGGCGTGGACTGGAGAGGCTCGATCTGATGCTCCTGTGCATGGAAGCCCTCGATCTCAACGGCGGCGAGGCGATGGTGTGGCTGAGCGAACAGTTGGGCTACCACCAACTCTTCCCCAACCGGGTAGAGCTCTGGAAAATCCGTTCCCACAATCCCCTGCGGCGGGCCTGTCGCCGCGGCAGCCTGGCCCCGGCGGAAACGGACGCCCTGATGCAGATTCTTTGCACGATGGCCGATCGGCTGTATCCGATGCTCCGCACCCTGCTCTCCAGCGCCGAGCCCGCCGAGCTCTCTTCCCAGCGCTGGGAGCTGTTCAGGGATCGACTCGGTCAGCTGCTGCGCGAACGGATGAACCCCCGGCGCAGCGGGGTGCAGACCCTGCTGGATCCGGAGCTTGGCCCCCCCCACCTGCGCCACTTCGTGCAGTCCCTCACCCTCGCCGCTGGCCCTGGGGGCTACGAACGGCTGCGCGCCAGCCTGATGGACGCTGTGGGTTGAGGCGGTGATCCAAAGTGCGTCGATGAAACAGACCCTGCTTTACGACCAGCAGAGCTGCCGCCTCCAGTTGGAGGGCCTGCCCGATCTGTCCGCCGGCCAGGGCGGCACCTCGCTGGGCATCATCACCGGCTGGAGTCTGGAGTGGCTGGGGCGACCGCAGCTGGAGGGTCGCAAGGAGCATCTGCTGGCGTTGATGGGCGTGGTGCTGCCCTATGCCCGTCACCTGATCAGTGGGGTGGCCCGACCGTTTGGCGGGGGAGAGCTGCCGGTCGAGATCGGCCCGGCCGAGCCCGGCAGCCATGCCCTGCTGTTGCGCAGCAGTCAGCCGGAGGTGGCGCCCCTCGAGCTCACCCTGGATGATGCGGAGTTGGCGGATCTGGTGCGGGTGCTGGATCAGCTGCGGCTGGATCCGCGCCTGGCCCTGGAGATGCCGGTGCCGGAGCCCCGACCGTTGCGGGCCCGCGAACTGATGGAGCGGGTGCCCCTGCCCCAGCGGCTGGCCGCTCCCGTGGGGGGCCTGGCAGCCCTGGCGGCCGCTGCCGGCCTGGCCAGCTTCTGGCCCCAACCCCGACTGCCGCAGCAGGTTCAGGCCTCGGTGGCCAGTCCTGTCAAAGCACCTTCTTCGCAGACAAGTCCAATCCAGGCCAGCTCCAAGGAGGCCGGTTCAATCGTGGCCCCGTCCACAGGGGCCAGTTCGACAGCAGCGCCATCCCCTCCGACCGCTCCAGCGCGTCCCACCGTTCCCCCGCCGGTGCTGCCGGCAC
>CAIOCZ010000175.1 GCA_903856805.1 uncultured cyanobacterium
CGCGCCGACCTGGATCGCCGCTGTGATGTGGCCTGTTTCACCACGGCTCCCCTGGAGCACCCCCTGCTGCTCATCGGCAGGCCGCAACTGGCGCTGGAGGTGAGTGCCGACCAGCCGGCCTTCGATCTCTGTGCCGCCCTGGCCCTGGTGCCGGCGGAGGGGCCAGGGGTGCGCCAGGTGAGCACCGGCGTCCTGCGCTGCCGGGGTGGGGACCGCCAGCGGCGCCAGATCACGTTCCAGCCCCTAGCCCTGGCCCTGGAGCCGGGGGACCGGCTGCGGCTATCGCTGGCGGGGGCGGCCTGGCCCCAGATCGCGGTCAACCCGGGCGACGGCCGCCTCCCCTGGGGCGGTGCCGGACCGGAGCACCGCCCCATCACCCTCACCCTGCGGGAGCTGGGATCACGGCTGTGGCTGGATCCGCTGCTTGGGGCAAACTGAGCCCACCCCTGCCTGGCTTCGATGCTGCCCCCGACGACCGCTTTCCCCCCAGCCCTGCGGCGGCAGCCCAGCCGGATCAGCCGGATCGGACTCCTTACCCTTGTGGCTTGGGCAGGCCTGGGGGGCCAGCCCTGGAGCGCGCCGACCCTGGCCCAGGGCAGTCTCCAGGCCCCAGCCGTTCAGCCAAGTAGCGCCATCAGCGAGGCCCGCGCCCGTAGCGCCGCCGAACGCATCCTCTCCGCCCTGCGCAACGGCGATGCCAACGCCCGCTATGCCCAGTTCGCCCCGAGCTTGCAACGGGTCAGCAGCCCCTCCATGGTGGCCGCCACCATCAGCCGCCAACCGAAACTGCTGAGCTGGACCATCACCGGAGTGGTGCCGGGGGTGGACTCCAGCACGGTGGAGGCCAACCTGATCACCAGCGCCGGCCCCCGGCAGATCCTGATGGTGATCGACGCCAACGGCAAGCTGGAGGGCTATCACTTCAACCTGGCGGACAAGCGCTCCGAAGAGGTGGTCGGTGATTTCATCCGCGCCCTGAGTACGGGCCACTACATCTCCGCCAGCAGCTTCCTGAGCCCCAGCCTGCAGGAAGAGATTTCCCAGTCACAACTGCAGGGGAAATGGCAAAACCTGCAGCGGATCACTGGCAATTTTGTTCAGGTCAAACGGATTGCTCCCTCCGAGAGCACCGCTGACATGAAGCTCGTGATTGTGACGGTTCAGTTCAATCGACTCACGGACAACCTGTTTGTGCTTCTCGATCGCAGCAATCAAATCATCAGCGTGGACTTCCCCACCGATCCCGCCAAACCGACACCGGTCCGCTGAAGGGGAAGCAAAGAGCTTTAAGCTCCCCGCGCGTCCCTGAGCGAACCACACCATGCCCCTCCCCAGCCTCGATTGGATGGTGGATGACGTCCAGAGGCTGGCGGAATGCCGTCACGACCATCCCTTTTCGCTGCTGGGTCCCCAACCGCTCCCCCAGGGCGGATGGGTGGTGAGGGCCTGGATGCCCGAGGCGGAGCGGGTGGAGCTCCTGCTCGACGGCGCCAGCCTGCCGATGCACACCCCCCACCATCCCTGGATTTTCGAGGCCGAGCTGGGGTCCGATCCGGGTGGCCACTACCGACTACGGGTCGATCGGGGGGGGCTGCGCCATGAGCAGCACGATCCCTGGGCGTTCCGCCAGGAGTGGATGGGGGAACTGGATCGCCACCTGTTTGCGGAGGGCAACCATCACCACATCTGGACACGGATGGGGGCCCATGTCAGCGAACGGGACGGGATCCGCGGCGTGCAGTTCTGCCTTTGGGCCCCCAATGCCCGCAGTGTGGCGGTGTTGGGCAATTTCAACGGCTGGGATGGCCGCCACCACCCGATGCAACTGCGACTGGGGGGCAGTTGGGAACTGTTCATCCCCGGCCTAGAGGCAGGTGAAATCTATAAATATGAAGTGCGCACCCAAGCGGGACATTGTTATCAAAAAGCCGATCCCTACGGTTTCCAACATGAGATCCGCCCCAATCACGGTTCAGTGGTGGCCGAGCGGGGCCGCTATCACTGGAACGACGGCCAGTGGATGGAAGAGCGGGACCACCGCGATCCCCTCGACCAGCCGATTGCGGTGTATGAAATGCACCTGGGCAGCTGGATTCACGCCTCCGCTGACGACCCCTACATTGAAGCCGATGGGACGGTGCGTCCGCCGGTGCCAGCCGCCGACCTCAAGCCCGGCGCCCGACTGCTCACCTATCCCGAACTGGCCGATCGGGTCATTCCCTATGTGAAAGCGCGAGGCTTCACCCATATCGAATTGATGCCAATCTCGGAGCATCCTTTTGATGGCTCCTGGGGGTATCAGGTCACCGGTTGGTATGCACCGACCAGCCGCTTCGGACCGCCGGATGAATTCCGGGCCTTTGTTGATCGTTGTCATGCCGAGGGGATTGGCCTCATCCTGGATTGGGTCCCCGGCCATTTCCCCAAAGACGCCCACGGCCTGGCCTTCTTCGATGGCGCCCACCTTTACGAGCATGCCGATCCACGCATTGGTGAGCACAAGGAATGGGGCACCCTAATCTTCAATTACAGTCGCAACGAAGTTCGCAATTTTCTGGTTGCCAACCTGATTTTTTGGTTTGAGGAATTCCACATTGATGGCATCCGGGTGGATGCGGTGGCCTCGATGCTCTACCGCGATTACCTCCGCCCAGATGGCGAGTGGATCCCCAATGACCAGGGGGGCCGCGAGAACACCGAAGCGGTCAGATTTCTGCAACAGGCCAACCATGTGCTGTTCCAGCACTTCCCTGGTGCCCTGTCCATCGCCGAGGAATCCACCACTTGGCCCATGGTCACCCAACCCACCAACATTGGCGGCTTGGGCTTCAACCTGAAGTGGAACATGGGCTGGATGCACGACATGCTCGATTATTTCGAGCTGGATCCATGGTTCCGGCAATTCCATCAGAACAATGTAACCTTTTCGATCTGGTACACCTACACCGAAAACTTCATGCTGGCCCTCAGCCACGATGAAGTCGTGCACGGCAAGAGCAATCTCCTCCACAAGATGCCTGGCGACGACTGGCAAAAATTCGCCAACGTCCGCGCCCTGCTTGCCTTTATGTGGACCCATCCTGGCAAGAAAACCATTTTTATGGGCATGGAGTTCGGGCAGAGATCCGAATGGAATGTCTGGGGTGATCTGGAATGGGATCTGCTCCAGTTTGAAGCCCACCAAGGGCTGCAGCGAATGGTGGACGATCTCAATGGTTTTTACAAATCAGAACCGGCTCTCTGGCGCGATGATTTCGACCAGTTCGGGTTCCAATGGATTGATTGCAACGACAATCGCCATTCCGTGATCAGTTTCATGCGTCGTGAAAGCAGCACGGGAAGCTGGTTGGTGGTGGTGGCCAACTTCACGCCCCAAAGCCATGCCCACTACCGCGTTGGCGTGCCGCTGGAGGGCTTCTACGAAGAAGCGTTCAACACCGATAGCAGCCGCTACGGCGGCAGCAACCTGGGCAACCTGGGGGGCAAGTTCACCCATAGCTGGGCCACCCACGGCTACGAGAACTGTCTGGAGCTTTGCCTGCCTCCCCTCAGCGTGCTGGTGCTGCGTCGGGATGAAGCCCGTAGCCAACTCGGCGAGATCGCCGAACTGGCGGCGGCTTGAAGGCCCCCCTCGGCTAGGTTGCCAGGTCGCCGTTCTCCACTGCCCCATGGCCGAATCCCTGCCCCTGTTGCTGCGCGCCGCCCGAGGGGAGCAGGTGGAGCGGCCGCCGGTGTGGATGATGCGCCAGGCCGGGCGGTACATGAAGGTGTATCGCGACCTCCGCGATCGCCACCCCGGCTTCCGTGAACGCTCGGAAAACCCCGATCTCTCCTACGAGATCTCGATGCAGCCGTTCCACGCCTTTCAACCCGATGGCGTAATTCTGTTTTCGGACATCCTCACGCCCCTGCCTGGCCTCGGGATCGACTTCGACATCATCGAGAGCAAGGGGCCGATCATCGAGCCCGCCATCCGCAGCCAGGCCCAGGTGGATGCCCTCCGCCCCCTCAACCCGGCCGAGGCCCTGCCCTTTGTCGGGGAGGTGCTGGGGCGCCTGCGTCAGGACGTGGGCGATGCCGCCACCGTGCTGGGCTTCGTGGGGGCGCCCTGGACTCTTGCGGCCTACGCGGTGGAAGGCAAGAGTTCAAAGAACTACGCCGTGATCAAGCGGATGGCGTTCCAGGAGCCGGCCCTATTGCATCAACTGCTGGCCCATCTGGCCGATTCCATCGCCACCTACGTCCGCTATCAGATCGATAGCGGCGCCCAGGTGGTGCAACTGTTTGATTCCTGGGCAGGCCAGCTCAGCCCGATCGACTACGACACCTTTGCCGCCCCCTATCAAAAGAGGGTGGTGGATCAGGTGAAGGCCACCCATCCCGACACGCCCCTGATTCTCTATATCTCCGGCAGCGCTGGGGTCCTGGAACGCATGGGCCGCACCGGCGTGGACATCATTTCCCTGGACTGGACCGTGGACATGGCGGAAGGGCTGGCGCGCCTGCCCGAGTCCGTGGGGGTGCAGGGCAACGTCGACCCCGGCCTGCTGTTCGGCACTCCGGAGGCGATCCGGGAGCGAATCGTGGACACGGTGCGTAAAGCCCGCGGCCGCAAACACATCCTCAACCTCGGCCACGGCATCCTGCCCGGCACCCCCGAGGACAACGCCCGGGTCTTCTTTGAAACCGGCAAGGCGGTGAACGAACTTCTGGGAGCGGCCGTTTGAGCCGGCGAATCCTGATCACCGGCGCCAGCGGCTGCGTCGGTCAGTACATCGCCGAAGCCCTCTACCGCCACAGCGACGCCCAGTTGCTGCTGCTGCTGCGGGACCCCTCCAAGCTGACGGCGGTCCCGGCGGAGGATCCCCGCATCACGCTCCTGGTGGGAGACCTGCGCCAACTTGAGCCCCATGCCGCGGCGATCGCCAGCGCCGATCGAATCATCCACACGGCCACGGCCTGGGGGGATCCCGAGCGGGCCTATCAGGTCAATGTGGTGGCGGTGAAGCGCTTGCTGGCCCTGACGGATCCGGAGCGGATCGAACAGATCCTGTATTTCTCCACGGCCAGCATCCTGGATCGTCAGCTGAAGCTGCTGCCGGAGGCGATGGCCTACGGCACCGAATACATCCAGACCAAGGCCGAATGCCTCCAGCAGCTGGAACAGCATCCCCTGGCCGATCGGATCGTGGCCCTGTTTCCCACCCTGGTGTTCGGGGGAGCCCTCCCCCCCGGCGATCCCCACCCCATCAGTTACCTCACCGCCGGAGTGGGGGAGGCGATGGGCTGGCTATGGCTGGCGAAGTGGCTGCGGGCCGAGGCCAGCTTCCACTTCATCCATGCGGCGGACATCGCCACGGTCTGTGCCCACTTGGCCACCGAGCCCCACTCACCCAACCCGGAGCCTGGCCAAGGCTCCGTGCGCAGGCTGGTCTTGGGCCAGAGGGCGATCACGGTGAACGACGCCGTGGCCAGCCTGGTGCGCTGGCGGCGGGGCTGGATGCCAGCGATCGGTCTGGATCTGCGGGGGTGGCTGATCGAGGCGCTGATCAAGCTGCTGCGCATTGAGGTGAATGCCTGGGATCGCTTTTCGATTCGCCAGCGGCATTTCGTCCACCAACCGGTGAGCCCGCCGGAACGCTTCGGACTGGTCAGCCTGGCCCCCACCCTGGCCCGAGTGCTGGAACTGGCGGCCGTGCCCCACCGCGGCCGCCTGCCGCGCTGAATCGCCCGTCCGGCAAATTGTTGCGAAGTTGGCCGCTGCTGCGGCCAATCCACGCCTCGAAGCCTTACGTTTGGGGCGTAGCCCGTGCTTTTCTGCTTCGACCCATGCGTCGACTCCTCTCCCTCTTCGCCCTCTGCCTGTCGCTGGTTCTGGGGGCTGCCCCGAGCTTTGCTGCGGATGCCGGCCATGGCGCCCAGATCTTCTCAGCCAACTGCGCCGCCTGCCACATGGGCGGCGGCAATGTGGTGAACGCCGAGCGCACCTTGAAGCAGGAGGCCCTCAATGCCTACCTGGCCAACTATGGCGAAGGTCATGAGAGCGCCATCCAGGCCCAGGTCACCAACGGCAAGAACGCCATGCCCGCCTTCGGTGGCAAGCTCAGCGAAGGCGACATCCAGGATGTGGCCGCCTACGTGGAAGCCCAAGCCACCAACAACTGGGCCTGATCCCGCCATCGGGATCTCCCCAACAGCTCCCCTTGCTGCCCCGGCTCCGCCGGGGCTTTTTTATTAGGAGCTCTCCCCGGATCGAGCCCGGCGATCCGGGGAGAGCTCCCGCTCAGGCCTCAGCCTGGCGTCGAGCCGCCAGCACGGCCAGATAGAGATCCTCCGGCACCTCGCGGATGTCGTATTCACTGGGCAGGACGCCATGCACATGGTGGTGGACCGCCAGCCAGCAATTGCGTTCAGGGTCAGTACTGGTGGGATCAAAGCGGCGGGAGGCCTCCACCAACCGCTCCACGAGCACGGGATCGGCAGTCCCGTCCCCTCGCCATTCCGTCATCGATGCTCTCCATGGACGGGCCAGACTGGGGGCCCTAGGGATGCCGCCATGATGACCAATAGCGCCAAGCCTCGACGACCAACGGCGATCTGGGGCTCTGCAGCCGTAGGGATGGTCTGCTGGCTGGCCTTGGCCCCCCAACCACCAGCGGCCTTGGCCCAGCCCTCCCCCAACCAACCGGATGCCCTGGACAGCGTCGGCCTCACCCCTCCCCCCTGTCCGTTGATCGTGCCCAAGAACGCCGCTGCGCTGCAGCCGGTGCGGATCAAGCCCAAGGAGGTGCGCCTGAAAAATCAGCTCGGTTGCCTGTCCCAGGAGGACGCGATCTACGGGCCGGATGGCTGTCCGCGCCAGCTGTGCACCAAGGCCACCGGCATCCCCCTACCACCCTTCTGACGCCCAGGTTTGAGGACCAGCTCTGAAGGGGACTCTCGCCGAATCGGTGCGGTTGACCCATCCTGGGGGGGGAGGACCACACCCCCAGGGACGGTGCGCCCCCTCCGCCAGCTTCGGGGGGCTTCATACGGTGACGTCCAGTTCCGCCGAGCCCCACCCATCAGGAGGCCTGCTTCATGCACCCGACCGCCGAACGCTTCACCGAACAAGCCTGGGCCGCGATTGTGGCCAGCCAGCAGCAGGCCCAAAAGGCACGCCAGCAGCAGATGGAAAGCGAGCACCTGCTGGCGGCCCTGTTGTCGCAACAGGGCCTGGCCAGCCGAATTCTGGAGAAAGCTGGCGTCGCCCTCGGCCCCCTCAGCCAGGCGGTGGAGGCCCGGATCGCGGCGCAAGCCAGCCTCACCCCCCCCCCGGAGACGATCTACCTCGGCCAGGGGCTCAATCTGGTGCTGGATCAGGCGGAAGCGCTGAGCAGCTCCTACGGCGACAGCTTCATCGCCGTGGAGCATCTGCTGCTCGCCTTGGCGCTAGACGACCGTTGCGGCAAAGCGTTGCTGCGCGAGGCGGGCACCGATGCCACCAAACTGAAGGATGTGGTGCAGGCGGTGCGAGGCAGCCAGAAAGTGAGCGATCAGAGTGCCGAAGCCACCTACGAGTCCCTGGAGAAATACGGCCGTGACCTCACGGCGGCGGCCCGCGAAGGCAAGCTGGATCCGGTGATCGGCCGAGACGAGGAAATTCGCCGCACGATTCAGATTCTCAGTCGCCGCACCAAGAACAATCCAGTCCTGATCGGCGAGCCCGGCGTGGGCAAAACGGCCATCGTGGAGGGCCTAGCCCAACGCATCGTCAACGGGGATGTGCCCTCGGCCCTGCAGAATCGCCAGCTCATTGCCCTGGACATGGGGTCCCTGATTGCCGGGGCGAAGTACCGCGGTGAATTCGAGGAGCGGCTCAAGGCCGTGCTCAAGGAGGTGACCGCCTCCCAGGGCCAGATCGTGCTGTTCATCGATGAGATTCACACCGTGGTGGGGGCCGGGGCCACGGGCGGAGCCATGGATGCCAGCAACCTGCTCAAACCAATGCTGGCCCGGGGTGAACTGCGCTGCATCGGCGCCACCACCCTGGATGAGCACCGCCAACACATCGAAAAGGATCCGGCCCTGGAACGGCGCTTCCAGCAGGTGTTCGTGGATCAACCCACGGTGGAGGACACGATTTCGATCCTGCGGGGCCTCAAGGAACGCTATGAAGTTCACCATGGCGTGCGCATCGCCGACAACGCGATCGTGGCGGCGGCGGTGCTCAGCAGCCGCTATATCGCCGATCGCTTCCTGCCGGACAAGGCGATCGACCTGATGGATGAGGCCGCTGCCCGCCTGAAAATGGAGATCACCTCCAAACCGGAGGAGATCGATGAGCTCGATCGACGCATCCTGCAACTGGAGATGGAGAAACTCTCCCTGGGCCGTGAATCCGATGCTGCCAGCCGTGATCGTTGCGGGCGCCTGGAAAAAGAGCTCGCTGAGCTGGCACAACAGCAAAGCGGCCTCAACGCCCAGTGGCAACAGGAAAAGAGCTCGATCGATGAACTAAGCGCCATCAAGGAGGAGATCGAACAGGTTCAGCTGCAGGTTGAGCAGGCCAAGCGCAACTACGACCTCAATAAGGCAGCCGAGCTGGAATACGGCACCCTGGGGGAACTCAACCGCAAGCTGGCGGCCAAGGAAACCCAGCTCAGCAGCGACCACAGCGGCAAAACCCTACTGCGCGAGGAGGTCACGGAGGATGACATCGCCGAAGTGATCGCCAAGTGGACCGGCATTCCGGTGAGCAAGCTCGTGCAGAGCGAAATGGTGAAACTGCTCCGCCTCGAGGACGATCTCCACAGCAGGGTGATCGGCCAGGAGCAGGCCGTCACCGCCGTGGCCGATGCCATCCAGCGCTCCCGTGCTGGCCTCTCCGATCCCCACCGCCCCATCGCCTCCTTCCTCTTCCTTGGCCCCACCGGGGTGGGCAAAACAGAACTGAGCAAGGCCCTCGCCGCCCAGCTCTTCGATGCCGAGGAGGCCATGGTGCGCCTCGACATGAGCGAATACATGGAGAAACACGCCGTCAGCCGCCTGATTGGAGCTCCTCCCGGCTATGTGGGCTACGAAGAGGGCGGCCAGCTCACCGAAGCGGTGCGGCGCCGGCCCTATGCGGTGATCCTGTTCGACGAGGTGGAGAAGGCCCACCCCGATGTGTTCAACGTGATGCTGCAGATCCTCGATGACGGCCGCGTCACCGATGGCCAGGGCCGCACGGTGGATTTCACCAACACGGTTTTGATCCTCACCAGCAACATTGGCAGTGGCTCGATTCTTGATTTGGCCGGTGATCCGAGCCGCCATGGCGAAATGGAAGGGCGGGTGAATGAAGCGTTGCGGGCCCACTTCCGGCCTGAATTTCTCAACCGGCTGGATGAATCGATCATTTTCCACAGCCTCAAGGCGGAGGAACTGCGCCAGATCGTGGAACTGCAGGTGCAACGCCTGGCCCGGCGCCTGGAGGAGAAAAAGCTGGGGCTCCACCTGGATGCTGCCGCCCTCGACTGGTTGGCGGGCGTGGGCTACGACCCCGTGTACGGGGCCCGGCCCCTGAAGCGGGCGATCCAACGGGAACTGGAAACGCCGATCGCCAAGGCGATCCTGTCGGGCACCCTTCCGACCGGCAGCACGATCTCGGTGGAGCTGGCCGAGGGGCGCCTCCGCTTCCAGAACCAGGCTGCGATGGAGCCAAGCCCGCCCTTGGCGCTGACGGTGTGATCAGGGGCGCAGGCGTTTGATGGGGAAGCGCTGACAGGGAGGAACGAACGCCGCGAGGAAGCTCGGGGCGTTCACCAGGGGACAACAAGCTGAAAACTCAGGCCTGGAAGGCCCTTGCCGACGTTCCCACCTTCTGCATATTTGCTCCTAAGTTCACCATAGGCCTTTGACTCCCTGGCTTGTCATGTATACTCCCGTCAGAACTTCCAATCGAGACCAAATCAATGGCTCTGCAACGATCCAAGCGCTTTCCCCTGGGCCTCAAGCTTGGCGCAGCCAGCCTGCTGGCCATGGGGGCCACCCTGATGGCCCCAAGCAGCGCCCAAGCCGCCCTTGAACTCAAAAACATCAAACCTGTCGCCAAGTTCACCGCATCCCCCACCGACTATGTAAC
>CAIOCZ010000176.1 GCA_903856805.1 uncultured cyanobacterium
CATCCCCACAGCCAGGTAGTTGGCGGCGCGCCACCAGGCGTCGAGCCGCTGCAACTCCTGCTCGCGATTAGGGCTGGAGAACTGAGCCTCGTAATGGGCCATTGATGCAGCGGTCATGGCCTTCCTTGGAATGGGTGTCTCGGTTAATGGTGACCTGCGGCCGTTAAGAAGTGGCTAAATCAGCTCTTCACGTGGGTGCAAGTCAGGGATCCACCATCCTCGCGCCGCAGGCGGTCCGCGGTGGCCGAGCAACTGGAATTGTGCTCACGGGGCCAGGGGGGCGTTCCAGCACTTCACGGCCGGGATGCCCCGGTAATAGGAAAGGATTGTGAGGGTGGAGGTATCAAGCAGAAAATGGGCTCCGTGGCTGGGGGAGAGCTCGATCCAGCGGGCCACGAAGACCCGGAACACGTGTCCATGGGCGAACAGGGCCACCCTGCCACCGTTTTCCCGAACCCTACGGATCACCCGGTCCACCCGTTCCCCCACCTCGGCGGGGCTTTCGCCGTCCGGACAACCATCGCGAAACACCAACCACCCGGGGTGCCGCCCGTGAATCGTCGAGGCGGTGAGGCTTTCGTAGCTGCCGTAATTCCACTCGGCCAGATCAGGATCGAGGCTGGCCTGCTCCCCCAAGCCCGCCAGTTCGCAGGTGCGGCGGGCCCGCTGCAGGGGGCTGCAGAGCACTAGGGAAAAGTCGCGGTCCGCTAACACTGGGGCGAGTAGGCGGGCCACCGCTTCGCCATGGTCGGTGAGGGGGATGTCGGTGCTGCCAGTGTGCTGACCCGAGAGGCTCCATTCCGTTTCGCCGTGGCGAATCAGAAACACTTCACCTGTGGGTTGCTGGCCGTTCTGCATTGTGATGACCCAATGAGGAGGTAGTGGAGATGAGAATTCAGGCGTTGTCACTGGTCATTGAGACTGTCAGCGGATCGACCTTCCAGATCGAGGTGGCGTAGTCCCGAATGGAGCGGTCGGAGGAGAAATAGCCGCTGCGTGCGGTGTTGAGCAGGGACATCGTCGTCCAGCGTCGACGATCGATCCACACCTCGTCGACCCGGCTCTGGGCCTGAAGGTAAGCGTCGAAATCGGCGAGGACAAAGAACGGATCCTGGCCGCGCAGTTGGTCCAGCAGGGGCCGAAACAGATCGCGCTCACCGCCACTGAAGTGACCCCGTTCGATCAGGGCGAAGGCCTCCTGCAGAGCGGGAAGGCGCTCCAGCCATTCCCAGGGACGGTACTGGGCGCGGAGGTGGCGGATCTCCTCGGATGTTTGGCCGAAGAGGAAGAAGTTGTCGGCCCCAACCTGCTGGCGGATCTCGACATTTGCCCCATCCAGGGTGCCGATCGTAAGTGCCCCATTCATGGTGAACTTCATGTTTCCGGTCCCGGAAGCTTCTAGGCCGGCCGTGGAGATTTGCTCGGAGAGATCGGCGGCAGGATAGACCTGTTCTCCAAGTTTGACATTGTAATCCGGCAGGAAGATCACCCTTAGCAGACCTTTGGTATCCGGGTCGTTGTTGATGACCTCCGCGATCCCATTGATGAAGCGGATGATGAGCTTGGCCATGAAATAGCCGGGGGCAGCCTTCCCGCCAAAGATGACGGTGCGGGGCACCATTCCAGTGGTGTGGCCTTGCTTGATGTGCAGATACTGGACGACGAGCCGCAGGGCATTAAGGTGCTGACGCTTGTACTCGTGGATGCGTTTAACCTGTACGTCGAAAAGGCTGGTGGGATCCACTAACTGCTCGGTGCGTTCGGCGATGAGGGAGGCCAGCCGGCGTTTGGCCTCCAGCTTGCTGGCCTCCCATCGGGCTAGGAAGGCCGAGTCGGCCTGGAGGGCTTCAAGCCTCGGCCACTCCTGCTCCTGGGCGGGCCAGTCTGCGGAGATCGTCTCGCGCAACAATTCATTCAATGCCGGGTTGGCCAGAGCTACCCAGCGGCGGGGCGTGACGCCGTTGGTGACATTGGTGAAACGCTCAGGGTGGAGCCGGGCGAAATCGGCCAGCAGATCCGTCCTGACCAGGTCACTGTGCAGGGCTGCCACCCCATTGACGTGATGGGCGGCAACGGTGGCGAGGTGGGCCATGCGGACGGCTTTGCCGCCCTGTTCAGCGATGATCGAGACCCGGGCGAGGAGATCCCCATCTCCGGGGAATCGCATCCGTACCTGCTGCAGGAAGCGCGCATTGATCTCATAGATCAGTTCGAGATGTCGTGGAAGCAGGGAGGCGAATAGGCCGAGATCCCAGGTCTCGAGTGCTTCGGGGAGCAAGGTGTGATTGGTGTAGGCAATCGAGCGACACGTGATGTCCCAGGCCTGATCCCATTCGAGATGATGCTCGTCCACCAGAAGGCGCATCAGTTCGGCCACGGCGATGGCCGGATGGGTGTCATTGAGCTGCACCGCCCAGTGGGTCGCAAACTCTTGGACGGCGAGGCCACGATTGCCCAGGTTCCGCAGCATGTCCTGTAGCGAGCAGCTCACGAAGAAGAACTGCTGCATCAGGCGCAGCCTGCGGCCTGCATCGTTGCCATCGTTAGGGTAAAGAACCTTGGATAGGGTCTCGCTGCTCACCTTCTGCTCTACGGCGCCATAGAAATCGCCGCTGTTAAAGGCATGGAAATCGAACGCCTCGGCCGCCTCCGCCTTCCACAGACGTAGCCGGTTGCAGGTGTTGACGCGATAGCCGAGTACCGGGACGTCATGGGGGATGCCAATGGCCTGGTCGGAGGGAATCCAGCGCACATGGTGATGGCCTTGGTCGTCGTGCCAGGCCTCCGTGTGCCCCCCGAAGCCGACCCGGCAGCTCATGGACGGCTGGACCAGCTCCCAGGGCCAGCCACCCCTGAGCCACTTGTCGGTGATCTCCACTTGCCAGCCCTCTCGAATCGCCTGGTCAAAGATGCCGAACTCGTAGCGGATGCCGTAGCCGGTAGCTGGGATCTCCAGAGTGGCAAGGGATTCGAGGAAGCAGGCGGCCAGGCGGCCGAGCCCGCCATTGCCCAGGCCTGGCTCCTCCTCGAGGGCGAGGATCGGGTCGATGTCATGGATGCCGAAGCGATGCAGGGCTGTGGCAGCTTCGGCCTGGATGCCGAGCATCAACAGGTTGTTGCCCAGCTGGGGGCCGATGAGAAACTCCGCCGAGAGGTAGGCCACCTCTCGATTGTTGGGTTGCGCCCGGAGGGCATCCTGGGAGGCCAACTGTCGGCTCATCAACCGATCCCTCACGGCATAACTGAGCGCCAGGTAGAAATCGTGGGGGCTCGCGCTGTCCACCCGGCGGCCGAGGGTGAAGAAGAGGTGTTCGGTGATTCCCTCGAATAGATCATTCGCCCCGAGGCCGGTCCGCTCCGGATCCCCATAGCTGGAGGGCCGTGGCAGGTTGGGGGCTTCGGTGAAGGTGCTACTCATGACCTGGGGGCGGACTGTTCAACTAGTCTGTTGTGCCTGGGTTAAGGAAAGGTCAACTGTTGGTGAGGTATGGAACCTTGCCCCCATTGGGAGTTGATCGTGGTGGTGCTGGGGATTGCCCTAAGGGAACCGATCGTCGCCGCCAGCGCCGGGGGCAACCGGGCTGACGATCACGATCAGGGACAGCAGTGGCTGCCGGACATGGTTGTTCCGGCCCAGATCTGGATGGCCTTGACGTGGAGACCACCTCAAGGCCTGAGGACCCCGCTGCTTTGGGGGTCAGCCTTGGTCGAGCGAGGTCTCCAGCAGATAAGCCGCCAGATTGCTCATCGAGCGACCCTCGGCATCACTACGCTCCACCAATCCATTGTAGGTGCTGTGTGGCAGGGTAATTGTCACGCGACGGGGGGAGCGAAAGGCCGGCCCGGTTGTGAGGGAATAGGCATTCATGGGTGTTCAGATCAACAACAACCCTCAGTATTGTGCCGTCAAGGCGATGCAGTCAAGAACCGGATTCACGGACCCCACTTGTGCGAATCCCACAAATAGGTAGGACCGGTGAAATGCAAGCAACAGTGTCGCATGACACCCCACGGTGATGCGGTCGGTGAGGGGTTAGCCGTTCTGACCTGTCTGGTCCTTGATCGCCACATCCTGGTGGGGAAAGCCGTTGGAGGATTGCTGGCCGAGCACTGCGGGTTGGAGTTGGTGGCCGTGTTTTCCTCCGTGGCCCAGGCTCTTGTTTTTATTGAGAACTCTCCTCCTGATTTGCTCCTACTCGATGCGCATTGTCTAGGTGAGCATGGCGAAACCTGGATCGATGCTGCGTTGGCTCTGAACAATGCCAATCCAGCTGGCAGGCTGATCCTGATCACCGACGTGAGTGATGGACTCAAGCCGCCAGCGGAGATCGAATCGAAGCTGCTCGGAATCGTGGACAAACGCCATGACTGGGACGACCTCGTGAGGATGGTGACCCGTCTGCAGGTTCTGAGCCCAAAGCGCTCCCACATGAGCAACCCGAAATGGCGGCTGCAGATGGACACCCTCTCGCCACGTGAACTCCGGGTCTTTCACGCTCTGGGCCTTGGGCTTCTGAACAAGGAAATTGCCCAGTCGCTCGGTCTGAGCCTGCAGACCGTTGAGACCTATCGCAAACACATCAGTGCCAAGTTGTCGCTGAGTGGCTCGGAGCTGATCCGCGCTGCAACGTTGCATCGCTGCACCAACCCGGTTGCCGCCTCCGATGTTTCCTGACAGCGCGCCCCAGGGGCAAGCACGGCTGGTGCTGCCCGCGCTTCAAACCTTGCAGCCAGGAGGATCGCTCTTGGGGCAGTGGTAAGTCCATGCGCTTTCAAGCTGATTGAAACCCTCCGGGTCGCGCGGTTTATAGCAGTCGTTGTCAATCCTGATGATCCTACTGATGGGCCTGGAGGCTGCTGTGAAAATTTGGCCCATATCTACAGCAGTCAAACGACAGTTTCAGGCCCACACTCAGAAAGAGAGGCAATGGTGTGACAAGCGGAAGGACGTACTCAGGTAGCGATCCAGCCGTTCCATCTGCTCTGACATCGATCCCAGACCCTTGCGGACCTGATCCATGAACAAGTTCCAGTTCAAAGGTGAATGGCATGACTTGAAAGGCAAAATCAGCCAGAGCTGCGCCGAGCTCACTGATAACGATGATGATGGCGAGGGGCAGGAAGGGGAATTACTGGGCCATCTCCAGAAGAACCTCGGCAAAAGCCAACAAGCGATCATTGGCCTGATTAATCGTCCTTAGCTTGGGCCTTGTCATGCTGAACTACGCCATCGCCTTTGTTCTGATTGCGATCATCGCTGCGGTCCTCGGCTTCAGTGGTATTGCGGGACAAGCTGCAGACATTGTCCAGTTCATGTTTGTTGTTGTTGTCGTGCTTGCCGTGATCGCTTTCCTCCCCGGCTGGCGCGGCGTCACGTGAATCACTGAACGAACGCCAAATCCAATTTCACCCCGTCATCCTCACCATGAATCACCAACTTCGTTTTTGGCGCCAGCTGGGCACCACCTGCCTTGGCATCTCCTTCAGTCTGCTGGTGTTGATCGCCACCCCGGCCTTAAGCGCTCCCGCCCATGCCTCAGGGGCCTTCACCTTCAGCGCCCCATTCATGCCCTTCGCCACCACCCCCGGCCGCCTCAAGGCCAACGCCAAGGATTTCGAGGGCAAGACCCAAGAATCGATTGGCAACGTCACGGGCAACCAGCGAGATCGCCTGGCCGGTAAGGAGAAGCAGGCCGAGGCCAAGGTCCGGAATGCCGTCGAAGACGTCAAGGACAAGGCAGGGATGGGCTGAGTCGAAATCAGCCACCCGGCCTGGCATCCCACCTGAGGACGCCTTGCCGGGCCGCTCATAGCGTGGAGTTTAACCGGCACAGATTCACTTTCACCTTCATGGCACAGTTGCCACCATGCTTAACTTAATTGTTGTTCTTTTGGTCCTCCTATGGCTTCTTGGTGTCGTCACCTCTTACACCTTGGGAGGGTTCATTCATCTACTGCTTGTCATTGCTGTGATTTCCGTCCTCTTTCGTCTAATTAGTGGTCGTGGTGTCTGATTTTTATGGGGCGATGCTGCGCCTGCTGTCAGATCAATAGGTGTCTCGCATTGTGTGCCCTCATGGAAGGACGCTTATGCGTACGGGTCCATTGTATTCAACCTTGAACAGTTTGCCGTCTTGGGAGACGAGTACAACGGTCTCGATCGTTGCCAAATCATGTCTCGCTGCCCAGCCGGGAGCTCCACCAAGGAAGCGGAAACGAAAACCATCGGTGGTGTTTGAAATCATGCAGGTTGCACCGCCTCCTTGATGCATGCAATCGGCCGGTGAATATTGGCTGCCGCCACCATTCATCAATTCGGCCTGCATCCGGGCCAGATTGGCAGCCCGCATCTGCGATTCACTAATGGTTTGCGCTGATGTGGAGATTGAAGAGGCAAGAATGATCGAGAGAGATGATGCCATGATCATGAATGAACGCATAAAGATTCTCGTCAATACATCCCATTCTGGATTGATAGATCTGGTGTGATGACAGGCCTCCTCACAAGTGCTTCGGATCTGAGGCATGGCGTTCGTTGATCACCGCCTCCACACCCCCCAGGAAGCGCTCCCGCACTCGCGCATCAAACTTGCGATCCTTGCTGAACCACTGGCTGGGGGTGGTCGCGTTGAACCAGACGTTCCACACTGCTTCGGCGTCGATCACCACGGCTTCCGTAGGGCCCGGCTTTCCCCATCGTCAAACCACCGTGGTGTGATCGCCGGCACCCTGCCGATCAACAACCTGTAGACGAGCTTGCCGGCCCACCTAGAGTTTTGGTAGTTGAGCGCAGGCAGTGAGAAGCTTCATCTATTGGCTCATGGGTGATCAGGCCGGGCGGGTGCTTGTGGGTTCCTGGCGGTGGCTTTGGGGGTTACCGGTGGAATCCGGCGGCAAGGTGGCGGTTGCCGTGGCCGAGGAATCCCTGCAGTCGATGCACGAATCGGTACAGCAGCTGGCCAAGGCTGTGGCCCTGCAGGTAGGAGCCTATGAACGTGCCAAGGGCAAGTACCAGGACAAAATTGAGGAGCTCAAAACCTTTGAGTACCAAGCACGCTTAGCCCAGAATGCCGGCCAAGAGGATGGGGCGCGGCTGGCCATGGGCCGCGCTATTCAGATCGAGAAACTGCTCCCCGCCCTCGATCAACAGGTGCAGCAAGCCGGACGATTTGTGGAGGCCTCCAAGGGCAAACTCAACCGAGAGCGGATTAAGCTAGAGCAATACAAGTCCGATATGCAGAACATCAAGGATCTCGCCGAAGTCAATGCTGCCCTTGAGTCCATCGCTAAGGTGAACAACGACTTTGACATCGGATCAGCCCGATCCTCGTTTGTGGCAGCCAAGAATGCGATTGAGGGACGGAATCTCACCAATGCTGCGTTAGCCGAGCTCTCCGAGAATCCTCAGGAGAAGCTGGCGGCTGATCTCGATCAGCTCACCCTTGAGGACCAGGTGTCCCAGCGGCTCAAGGCCCTGGACTCCACCCCGCTGCGACAACTCCCTGAAGCGCCCCAGCCATGAGTGAACTACCCGCCGGTGGCCCCAGAAAGGGCTTGCCACCGATTGTCTTTATCTTGATTGGTCTCGCTGGTCTGTGGGGATTGCAATCCCAATTTCCCAAACTACTCGGCTGGCTCCCATCTCTTCCCTCCCTTCCCTCCCTTCCCTCCCTTCCCTCCGCACCAGGTCTGAATCTCAAGCTTCCTGGCGGCAGCGGAGAGGGGAAAAACCTGGCAACAGCGTTTCCTCTTCAGCCGAACGTACCGGCCGGGACCACGATCAGCATGGATGGTTCCACCAGCATGGTGCTGATCAATGAAGCCCTGAAAGCTGCCTTCCTCAAGACCTATCCAGGCACCGTCGTCACCACGGCAGCCACAGGATCGGACAACGGGATCGAGGCGTTAATGGGGGGTACCGTGACGGTAGCCGCCCTCTCCCGCCCGCTGACGGCCGAGGAGCAACAGCGTGGTCTTGCTGCGGTGCCGGTGGCCCATGATCGCATCGCCATTGTGGTTGGGATTGATAATCCCTTTCGCCGCGGTCTTTCCAGAAGCCAGTTGGTGCAGATCTTCCGCGGTGAGATTACCAACTGGGCTACCTTCGGGGGCGTCGACCGCACCATACGGGTTCTCAATAGGCCCACTGTCAGCGGAACCTACGGGGCCTTCCGCACGATCGTTCTCGGCGGAAATAACTTCGGGACCACTCCGAACATCACGACCCTGGTTCGTGATGCCACCACACCGATGTTGCGGCAGCTCAGGCTGGATGGCATCGGTTACGCCACCTACGGACAGGTGGCAGACCAACGAACCGTGCGGGTGCTGGCCATTGACGGCAGCACACCGGAGGCGGAGTCCTACCCGTTCCAACGCCCCCTGTTTTATGCCTATCGTCAACCCCCGGATCCAGCGGTCAAGGCGTTCCTCGGCCTGGCTCTCTCGGAGGACGGCAAAGCTCGCATTGCCACGGCCGTCCAGGGGCCGTGATCAGCCGGCACCCACGGCCTGCCCATGCCCCGTGGACGTGCCGCCGCCACGATGTTGAGCACGGTGGCGAAGCTGATCAAGCGAACGGCACTACATTCAAGATCCGATTAACCGCAGGGAGTGATCATGGCGTCCCTACCCCCCATACCAACTAACAACCGCATGGCCTCCCCGGGGTTGAGGATTGGCGAGGTCGCCCAGTCATCAGGGTTGCCGGTGAAAACCATTCGTTTTTATTGTGATCAAGGGTTGATCAGTCCCGCTAACCGTAGCCAGGGTGGCTATCGTTTATTTGATCACACTGTCTACAGTGAATTATCCCTCATACGCTCCCTCAGAGCCATGGACGTTCCGTTGTCGGAGTTGCGTCAAATTCTTGAGGTTAGGCGTTCAGGTGTCTGTAACTGTGCGGCATTGAAAGCCACGCTTCAATCAAAGCTTGATGGTATTGAGCAACGGATGAGGGAGCTTTATCAGATGCGTCTCGAGCTGGCCGAATTTCTGGAGGAATGGCAGGACTGTGGCGGAGCCAAGCCGGCGGCTGGGGGCTGAGCGGCAGGGTCGTCCCTGAAGGGGTGGTGCCAGCAAATCGCCACAAACCCTCTTGTTATTCTCCCCTGCTGGAGGGTTGTGGCATAATTCGGGCGCCTTGGTGGTCTCCCTTCGTGCCTGCTGCCCGTCTTGCCTTGGCAACGCTGCTGCTGGCCACGGTCGCGGGGGGCGCCAATGCCGCCGATCTCAATCTTGCCGGCGTGAACGCTTACGCCCGTCAGGATCAGGTCACCAGCCTCTCCCAATTCTCCGACGTCAAGCCCACCGACTGGGCTTACCAGGCCCTCTCTAACTTGGTCGATCGCTACGGCTGCGTCGCTGGTTACCCCAACGGCAGCTTCAGGGGCGGCCAGTCGATGACCCGCTACGAGGCGGCGGCCCTGCTCCAGGCCTGTCTGGACCGCGTCACCGAGACCACCGATGAGCTCAAGCGGCTGATGGACGAGTTCCAGAAGGAACTCGCCCTGTTGCGCGGCCGGGTGGATGGCCTTGAAGCCCGCGTTGGTGCCTTGGAAGCCACCCAGTTCTCCACCACCACCAAGCTCTCCGGTCTGGCCACCTTTGTGGTGGGCTCCAATGTCTTCCGCGGCAGTGCCGTCAACAGTGGCGCCAACACGGTGAGTCGGCGGGCCAATGAGCTCACGGGCCAGCCTCGTTCGCCGGTGCCCCTGCCGAATGGCACCACGTTGAACTACGACCTGCAGCTGACGTTCGATACCAGTTTCAACGGCAAGGATCGGCTCAGAACCAACCTGCGGTCCGGCAACTTCGGCCGCAGTGTTTTCGGCGGTGATCCCCATGCGCTGGCCTTGTCCACCCTTGAGATCGCCTTTGAGGAGGATACGGGGCCCGATGTTTTGGGCATCGATAAACTCTTCTACCAACGTCCGATTGGCAACGGCTTCACCGCCACCCTGGGGCCCCGTGTCGGCCAGGAAGACATGCTGGCCCTCTGGCCCAGCGTCTATCCGTCAGACACCATCCTCAACGTGATGACGGTCAACGGAGCTCCCGCTGCCTACACGAAGAATCTCGGCGCGGGTGCTGGCCTCTGGTGGCAGAAGAACGCCCTCAGTATCAGTGCCAATTACGTTGCTGCCAATGGCGATTCTGCTGATTCGAGCGCAGGGGGGATCGCGACGGCTAGCTCCGGTGCGTCAGGGACTGTGCAACTGGCCTATGGCAATGAACGCCTGGGTTTGGCGGCGATCTACACGTATTTGCAACCTGAAAACAACTTTGTTCCAGGCACGACGCCGTTCACTCATTCAGCCATTGATCACAACGGCAAGGCCCGCACCAGCGCCTTTGGCCTGAGTGGCTATCTCCAGCCCAGCGCAAGTGGCTGGCTGCCTTCCCTCAGCCTGGGCTGGGGTTACAACACCACGAGTTACGTTGCCCCCCAGCCGGCCGGCAGCCTGAGCACCAGCCAATCCTGGATGGTTGGTTTGCAATGGACAGATGTTTTGGTGAAAGGCAATGATTTCGGGATGGCAGTTGGCCAGCCCGTCTTTGCCACCGCCCTGACAGGATCAAAGACTCCTGATGATGGGGGCCTGGCCTGGGAATGGTGGTACAAGGTGCAACTCACCGACAACATCACGATCACCCCAGCCCTGATCTACCTCAGTCGGCCCCTCGGTCAGGCCACTCCCATCGGAGAACGGTTCAGTCAATTCGGTGGTTTGGTCAAAACCAGCTTCAGCTTCTGAGCGACGGCTTGCCGCTGCTCAGGGTTGCTGCGGCGTCGGGTTGGTCTTGGCCGTTGGGGCCTGGAGCGCAGAGGGGGACGGAGACGTTGCCCCATCGGAGCTGACGTGTTGATGGCCGGGCCTGGGGGGCTTTCTGTACGCCCCCGAGCCGCCCCCACCACAGGCCACAAGGGCGGTAGGAGTTGAGCCGTCAAGGATGACTGAGGCGACCATCGCGGCCTGCGCAGGTGCCGCCGTGGAGATGCTGACCAACAGCGAGACCAGGGACAGGGGAATGGAAACGCGAGTCGTTATTAACAGCTTCAATGATTAGACAGCGACTTATCTTTTCAGCTTACTGTTGGAAAGTTCAGATGTCAACGGCTTCATTCACTTCTAGCGAAATGAACCGTAAATTTTGCATCCAAAGTCCAGATAATACTCCCGATGCGTCAGCCCATAGCGTCTATCGATTGGCAAACAACACAGCCAAGCGATACCGCATTGATAGGACTCACGGGAGGTGAGCAACAGTGTGCGCTTCAGGGCGCCCTGCTACCAGAAAAGTTGTCCGTCCTCAAGTTGGGAGAACCGACGCCATGGAACCATCGACTCGTCGAGCTGTCGAGCTGTCGAGCCGCGAAGCTGTGAAGCAGCAAGGCTGTGAATCCAGTGAAGCTGGCTGAGTTTCTCAGCCAAGTGTTCTACTTGGAGACCTTTTGCTCCCTCGGTCAAGGCAACGGGCATCCAGTTCTCCAGCGACAGGCCAGGTGCCCGCGAACACGTCGAGGCCTGGCTGTGCATGAATGCATCATATTTGCTGCGTTGAACCAGCTCGATCATTGGCAGATTGGACTATCTTTGGACGTTGTGCGTTTCGTTGCGTTTAACACCTTCAGTGCGCTGACAGCGTGCTCCGCGCAGTCAGCGTCACCCCCACGGTGCGTTTAGGTTCATTTTATTTCAATCGTCCCAAGTTCTTCATCCCTCCCCATGTTGACTCTCAATCGCTCACTGCGCGCAGGCGCTGCGGCTCTATCCCTAAGCCTGTTGGCTTCAACAAGTGCTTTCGCCGGGGGGACGACGACGCCCTCGCAGGACATCGTCGACACGGCTGTTGCTGCGGGCAGCTTCCAGACGCTCACGACGGCGCTCAAGGCGGCCGGGCTCGTTGAAACCCTGAAGGGGAAAGGGCCATTCACCGTTTTTGCCCCCACCGATGAGGCCTTTGCCAAGCTGCCGGAAGGAACGGTGCAGTCGCTTCTGATGCCGGAGAACAAACAGAAACTAACGGCCATTCTGACCTATCACGTCGTGGCCGGAAATGTGAAAGCCGCCGATGTCATCAAGCTCACGAGTACGAAGACATTGAATGGACAGTCGGTCACGATCAAGACCGTAGGAGGCAAGGTCTTGATCAACGGCGCGTCCGTCGTCAAGGCCGACATCGCAACGACGAACGGCACGATCTATGTGATTGATACCGTCCTGATGCCGAAGTGATCGGCTGGTCGGCGGATTGAACGGGTGCCGCGCCTGGCCTGCGGCACCCCAACGAACAGCTCCACCGACCCTGCCCAGAGGGGCCCAGGGTGAGGGGCTCAGGGCCGTTTCTGCCTCCACAGCCGGGAGTGGTTCACCAGGGCAGCTCCTCACCATTGGCGTGCCAAAAGCTGCTGCTGTTCTCCAGGGTGAGGGCCTCAAGGCGCGTCAGCAGCCCGCTGGCGGCCTGCTCGGGGGGACAGCCGGAGAAGCCCACCATGCGGGTGGCCACCATGCCGGGGTGCAGGATCGCCACCGCGATGCCGCGGGGCCGCAGATCCACCGCGAGGGAGCGTCCGGCCATGTTTAGGGCCGTCTTGCTCATGCGATAGCCGTAGTAGCCGCCGGAACTGTTGTCGTCGATCGAGCCCATGCGGCTAGTGATCAGTCCCAACTTCGAACCCGCCTTCAGGTTGGGCAGCAGGGAGCGGGCCAGCAGCAGCGGCGCCAAAGCGTTCACCTCAAACTGCCGCCGCAGGCTCTCGGCGCTGAAGCTCTCGAGGTCATCGCCTTCGAGGACGCCGGCATTGAGGATGGCGCCGTCGAGCCGCACCCCGGCCAGGCGCCTGGCGAGATCCTCTAGGGATAGGGCGCTGGTGAGTTCGATCCCAGCCTCGATCCGCACCCCTAGCTTCTGCAGCTCCGCCGAGGGCGTGCGGCAGAGGGCGACCACGCTGTGGCCTTGCGCCTGGAGCAGGCGGCAGAGCGCCAGGCCGATGCCGCGGTTGCTGCCGGTGACGAGCCAGGAGGCCATGGAGGGGAAGGCGGCGAGAGTTCCAGTGTGAGGTGTGGGCAGCGTCAGCCGAGAGGCTGGCTACGGTGTGTTGATGGGACTGATTCGCGGCACCTTCTCGCTCAGCAACCCCACCCGGCCCGATCTGGCGCCGCTGGAGGTGTCGGCCCTGGCGGACAGCGGGGCCGTGCACCTGTGCATCCCGGAGCACCTGGCAATCCAGCTGAACCTGGCGGAACTGGAGCGGCGCGAAGTGGTGTTGGCCGATGGCCACCGGCGCACGGTGCCCTACGTGGGTCCGGTGGAGGTGCGTTTCCGCAACCGCCGCTGCTTCACCGGCGCGATGGTGCTGGGCAATGAGGTGCTGCGGCCCCAGCTGCAGAGCGTGGACGTGAACCCCGAAAGCCCCAACATCCCCCTGAGCGTGGCGATGTGAGCCGTTGGACCCACTCCGGGCATCTCCAGCTCACCAGATCTCGAACGCTAGGGCAAGCCTCTGGCGGCGATGGACTCAAGGGCGACGGGGGGAGCTCAGTAGAGCAACCGATTGCCCTCATAGCGGCTCTGCAGGAGTTCCAGGCGGTGAATCAGCTTCTGCTGACGCTGCCCCTGGCGGGCGCGGGTGCTGGGGCTGCCCTCGAAATGGGTGAGTTCGTTGCGGAGCAGGTAGTCCACGAAATCCTTGGCTTCGCAGGGGCGGTTGCCCATCCATTTGTGGAAATTGCGGTGCAGGGCTGAGCTGATCACCAGCAGGTTCTCCTCCAGCGCCGCCAGGTCCGGCCGGGAGGAGGCATCGAAGAGGTGGTGAGCTTCCAGCTCGATCGGGGTGCGATCTGCGGCGTTTGGTTTCTGCTGGGTCACGGCGCACGCCTTGGCCTTGCTGCGGACTCGCTCCATCGCGGCCTTCACCCGGGCTTCGTGGCTTTCGAGCACCTTGCGCTGCACCTCGAAGCAGTCCTCCGCCACATCGGCCACCGCCTTCACCCAGGCCTTGCGGGCCTTGGTGATGCGCCCCCGTTCGTGCATGGTGCGGGCCAGGCGGGCGATGCCGCGCTGGCTCCAGTGGCGGCCGTCGCTGTCGTCGAAGTCGGCGAAGTGCACATCGATCTCCAGACCCTCGGCACCATCGAGGCTGGAGCTCTCCTCATCAATGCGCCGCACTGCCCCCACCATCCCCTTGGCGTTGGTTCCCAGCACCCGCACCACGGAGCGCTGCTGCAGAAACACCAGATCGCCGCGGATCACCAGGGCGGAACGATCCTGCGTGACCTGAATGATCCGCCGCTGCACCAGGGCCCGGGTGACGCGGGCGCGGTGATGGGTGAAGAACTCCTTGAGCCGCGCCAGGAAGCTGCCGCCCTCCGTTTCCTCCAGATACTTGGCAATGGCCATCACCCCTTCTTCATAGAAGCGACGTTTGCGGGCCTGGCCGGGTTCGTACTCGAAGAACTCACCTTCGATCAGATCCCAGGGGTCATCGGGATCGGAATCAAAGAAGTCGCAGATCCGATACAGCTTGGTAACCGGGATGCCGAGCATCTTGGCGGCTTCCTTGTCGCTGAAGGCATCGCGCTCGCGCCGCCGCCGCGAGCCACTCGGGGCTGGGGAGGCTGAGGTGTGGGAGGACTTGGTCATCAGCGGAAAGCCAGTAGGGAATCGCGCATTTTCTGCAGGCGTTCCATCACCCTGGGGTCACCGCCTACATCGGGGTGGTGCTCCTTGGCGAGGCGGCGGAAGGCCTCCTTAATGTCATCGGCTGTGGCTGTAGAAGGCTCTAATCCAAAGACATGCCAGGGGCGGAAGTTCTCCAGCACATCGATGCCGTTGATGCAGGTGGCACCGCTGCGATTCCGTTCCGCCTGCGGTACGCCCACCCATTCGCGATAGAGCTTCTGCCAGTCCGCCTTGGTCTTGAGATCGAAGCTGCGGCCGGCCATGGCCAGGTTGAACTCCTTCGATTGGCGCAGCTCCTTGGCGTTCCCACAGCCGAAGGCCCGGCAGACTTCGCTCTTGAGCTGGGTAAGCGTGAGTATTGGCTCGGGGAAGGGCTTGCCGTGGATGAATTCCGCGAAGACCAGCAGAGCCGAGGCCTCCGGCGGGCCTTGGGCCAACAGCTCGGCGATGCGCTTCTGAACGGTAGGTCGATCGAGCTTCTTGCGGCTCGCGCTTGTTGGCGATGCTGTGGATGGGCTGCGGCTGGGCACAGGGAGGCACGACCGGAGGCAGTGCTCCAGAACTAGCGCGGCCAAGCCCCGAAACGCTGAAAACTGAGCCTGTCTTCACGACATGCAGCATGTTTTCTCGTTGTAAGTATGCGGTTTTCGCATAGTTCCAGGCGGCAGTCCCGTTCGCGGTTTGGCTATGCCGCGGTAGCGGTCGTCGTGGATGCCGTTCAAGCAACTCCAGGGCCGTTCCGCCTGGCCGGACTGCGGCCGATCCAGAGGTCCAACCCCAACGTGCTGGGGACCCTGGCCAAGGGCCGCAACCTGGTGGCGCTGGACCCCCGCAGCACGGGCACGTTCACCAACGCCATCAGGGATCACCCCGGCCAGCGCCAGGCGGCCCGTTCCAGCACCGTCTGGCCGGGCAACACCGTGGCCCCCAGCTCCCGCTCCAACCGCAGCAGCCGGCAGCCCGACGCGGCCTCCAGGGCGGTGATCAGGGCTTCGGCATGGGCCACCACCCACACCTGGCTGCGTTCGGCCACCGCGGCGATCAACCGTGCCAGGGGGGCCAGCAGATCGGGGTGGAGGCTGTTCTCCGGTTCGTTGAGCACCAGCAAGGGCGGCAAGCGCGGGCTGAACAGGGCCGCCGCCAGCAGCAGGTAGCGCAGGGTGCCATCGGAGAGCTCCGTGGCCTCGAGCGGCCGCAGCAGGCCTGGTTGATGCAGCTGCAGTCGAAACAGCGGTTGGCTGGTGTCCACCGTCAGGCGGCAGTCGGGGAAGGCATCGGCGATGGCGGCCTGGAAGGCGTCACGGTCGCCGATCTCGAGGATGGTTTGCACGGCGGCGGCCAGGTCGCCGCCATCGGCGGCCAGCGACGGGGTGCGGGTGGCGAGGCGTCCGCGGCGGGCGGGCGCCTGGCGGTCGGTGCGGAAGCTGTCGTAGAAGCGCCAGCTGAGGATCGTGCGCCGCAGCTGAAACACCTCCGGGGCGTCGAGCGGATCGGAGACGGCGGTGAACAGGCTCTCGTGGGGTGACACCTCCAGAGCGAGCGGTTGGTTGCGGCCCCCCTCGCCGCAGCGCTCCACCACCGCGCCGTTGCGCTGCACCAACAGGCTGCGGGGGTGGAAGGGCCCTCCGGCCCAGAGCCACTCCCGCTTGATCTCCGGATCCAGCACGAAGGCACTGGTGTGGTCGTCGGCCCGATAGCCCAGTTCGATGGCGTAGGAGAGGGTTGCACCGGCGATGCCCAGCCGCAGCCGCGCCGCCTGCCGCCCGCCGCTGCTGCCCTGCACCGGTTGCTCCCCGCGCCGCATCGCCGCCGTGGTGCGCTCCGGTCCGGCCCAGAACACCGCTGGCAGGCCCCCCTCGGCAGCCAGGGTCGCCACCAGATCACCGCGGGCGGCGGCACTGATCAAGCCCAGCGATCGATACAGGTTGCTCTTGCCGCAGCCGTTGGCGCCGCACACCAGGGTGAGCCCACCCAGGGGCAGGGTGAGCTGCTGCAGGGAGCGGTAGCCCGCCACCGCCAGGTGGGTGAGGGCCGGTTCCTGGCGGACGCCCCGATCGGGCATGGCGGGAAGGCTGACGGCCTCAGAACTTGAGCACGCTGGTGGGCTGCAGGATGAAGCCCGCCTCTCCGGCCTTGAGCTTGTAGCAGATCTGGCGCAGGCCGCCTGTGGCCTTGGCGTTGCTGTCGCCCGCCTTGTAGATCGGGAAGCGGCGCGCCAGGCAGCTCTCCACCACCTGGAACTGGTCGTGGCCCTGGTAGCCCTGAGCGTTGGCACCCGTGAGTTCCGGCAGGGTGATCGGGGAGAGTTCGGCGCCTTTCATCACGGCGTAGCCAACCACTTCGCCGTAGCTGCCGCTGCCGGCACCCTGCACGAACACGTAGATCTCGGGCATGCCGTTGTTATTGAGGTCGGCCACCTCGGCACCCACCACCTGGCCGTTCACCGTCTGGCGAATCGGCTTGATCGGCGGCTTGGCGCCCGTGGTGGTGATCGTGAGCTGCTGCTGGGAGCCCTCACCACTGCTATGCACCTGGAAGCTGATGCCCTGCAGGTTCAGGGTTTTGTGGAAGCCAGCGCCGGCCCAGGCCGTGCTGGGGAGGGCGCCGACCAGGAGCAGGGCGGCGGCGGTGAGCTGGGGGAAGAAGCGCTTCAAGGAGAGAGGGATGGCGGAGGAAACTTTCATTATCATGGTGCCGATCACTGCTGCTGAGAAAGCCTGAAATAGCCTATGGCAGGTGGGGATTCCAACCGGCCTTCAGAGTGATCAGGGCCTTGACGGTTCAGCGCTGCGGCTGAGGAGTAGCCGCGATGCGGCGTCGCAGGCGACGGCTCCAGGCCAGGGCCGCGCCCAATCCCAGCATGGGCAGAGGACCCGGCACGGCGGGCGGCACGTAGGCGAGGCTGAGAAAACGTCCAGACGCAACTGTTCCATTGGGACCGGTCATCATGACTGGGTCACGGTAGTTTTGGATATCGGGGGTGCGATAACTCTGGAATTCAACAAGTGTTTCGGGGCCATGCAGAAACAGATCTGCGAACGAAAATGGGTCCCCGGAAGCACTGGTATCAAGGAGGAGCTGACGGGATGCATAAATAGGATCATAAAAATTACTGTTATAGAGATTGAGCCATACACCAGTCACAGGGGAACCCGGAGTGATATCACGCGTCGCCAGGGTAATATGCTCACCTATGCATGGATAGATATCACAAGGTGGGGCCGGAGGAGGCGGTGGCTCGTTAGCGTCGACCACCCGAGAATAACTGTAATTGGGATCGAAGTTGAGTCCAGATAGATCAAGACTGCCTACACTACTGGAATCCTAGGAGAAGCGTAGCGAAGTCAAAACTTTGTCGAAATTACCAAACGTTGTGAGGCCACGAACATTTAGGGACTCCTGAAAAAGCCAGATCGATTGCAGCGCAACTTGTTTCAGCGATCGAAACCCGTTAAACTGGCCGCGTACAGAGCAATTGACGATTGCTACAACTGCCGAACGCTGCAGATGTACCGAAAACACCATAACGG
>CAIOCZ010000177.1 GCA_903856805.1 uncultured cyanobacterium
AGACCGCCATTAAGGAAGCCCTCAAAGCAGGCACGGAGATCCCCGGCGCCCAGCTGATCTCTCGCCGCTCCTGGCGCATCCACTAGGGGCCAGAGGCCCCTCCCACATGGGGTTTCGGTGGTGTTGCCGGGGCCCCTCCTTGAACAAATCCATTCCGCTTCTCACTTCTCTTCGCTCCATCGCTTTCCATCGCCATGACCGTGTCCGCTCCTTCCTCCAACGGGGCCAGCACCACCAGCCGCCCTGCAGCTCCTCGCCCCATCCAGCGGCCGACCTCGGCCCTGGAGCTGATCCGCACCCCTGATCGGGCCGAAGTTCCTCCCGCAACAATCCACGAATCCGCCGCGGCTCCGCAGGTCCACCCGGCCCAGCCCAGCGGTTTCTCCCCCGAGCAGCTCGCCGCCCTTGCCGCCCCCCTCGATCGGGCCAACGTCCGCCAGCGGGAGCAGGGCCGCGGAAAGGTGGCATACCTGGAAGGCTGGCAAGTCATCGCGGAGGCAAACCGCATCTTTGGCTTTGACGGCTGGCAGCGCCAGACCATCGCCGTCCGCTGTGTTGCCCAAGCCGAACGCCCGATTGGTAGGGACCAGAAGCCCGGCTGGGGCGTTACCTACACCGCCCGTGTTCGCGTCACCGTCACGGCCGGAGGCCGGCCTCCTTTGATGCGGGAGGGAAGCGGAGCCGGCCACGGCATCGATGTGGACCTGGGCCAGGCCCATGAATCCGCCCTGAAGGAAGCCGAGACGGATGCCATGAAGCGGGCACTGATGACCTTTGGAAATCCGTTCGGGCTTGCCCTCTATGACAAGCAGCAGCGGCAGATCAGCACTGCAGGAGGCCAGGGGGAGGGGCCGCAGCGCCCAGCAGTGCAGCGGCCTCCGGCCAGCCGGCCGGAGCCTGGCGGTCCCGCTCCAATCACCGCGGCCTCGGTCCAAGGCCGCACCCAGACCACCGCCTCGACTATACTGCCATCAGGTCCGGCCGACGCGAGCCTCGTGGCCCTCGATGCTGAGACAATCCAGCATCTTCACAACACACTCAGGTCTCTCCCCCGCCCCCTGCTGGAAAGCCTCACCCGGGCCTTCCGCAAGCGGTTCCAGGTGCCCGACACCGCAATGACCATCGCCGATCGGATCAGCCAGAAGTGTCACCACGACTGGATTGAGGCCTTTCTGGTGTCGCACCGCGAGGTGCGTTCAGCCGAGCAGCACCAGAGGCCTGGCGACCGTTGAAAGCACCACTAAGGCGCCGAAACGGTATAGATTCGGCTCAGAATGGACTTTGAGTTCGATCCCGCCAAAAGCGACGCCAACCTGCGCAAGCACGGCCTCGACTTCCTGGTCGCCCAGGCCCTCTGGCGGGACCCCGCTCTGCTGGAAATCCCGGCCCGAACCAGCGGTGAATCCCGCTTTCTGGTCATTGCCCGTCTGCGAGGACGCCATTGGTCCGCCGTGATCACCTACCGCCAGCAGGCCATCCGCCTGATCTCCGTCCGCCGCTCCCGCCCCGAGGAGGTGCATCTTTATGAACAGCTCTGATTTCGATCGACGCTTCGACGAGGGGGAGTCCGTGATCGATGGGCTCGACCTGTCCGCAGCTCGCCGTCTCCGGCTGGATCAGAGGCGCGTCAACGTCGACTTCCCGCTCTGGATGGTCGAGCAGCTCGACCTGGAGGCGTCCCGGCTGGGGGTGACGCGCCAGTCGATCATCAAGGTCTGGCT
>CAIOCZ010000178.1 GCA_903856805.1 uncultured cyanobacterium
CCCAGTGGCCGAGAAGTAAGCACTTTAATAACAGTCAGGGACGATTGAGAGGCTCATGCCGTAGGTTTGCAGTAATCCAAATGTGGATCGGAGAAGCAAGCAAATTCTGATTATATCTGAGCCTGCAGCAGCAGGCCTAACGCTACATGGGTGGTTTCCGAGAACCACCGTGCAGCTCATGCTACCTTCCGTGAACCACTTGCACGCAGCAAAGCCAACCCTAGCAACTGCAGGCGCTTTCGGTAATATGTGTTCACCGCAAACAGTGGTTATCGGACCCGTTATCTATTTGTAGCGGCTGCTACAGCTGGTCAGCTGGGCTGATGACGCCCATAGGGCCGCGCTTGAGCACGTGGGTATAGATCATTGTGGTGTTTAGATCCGAGTGCCCCATTAATTCTTGAATGGTTCGTATATCCTGGCCACGCTCTAGCAGATGGGTCGCAAACGAATGGCGGAAAGTATGGCAACCTGCAGGTTTGGTGAGGCCGGCGCGTCCAACGGCTTGCTTAACGGCCTTTTGGACCAGACTTGGATCTAGATGGTGGCGGCCCTCCTTTCCCGCGGCCGAGTCCTTCCAGCGGTTTCGCTGGGGAAACACCCATTGCCAGCCCCATTGCCGATCGGCGTGGCGATACTTCCTCGCCAAGGCATGGGGCAGCATCACAGCTCCCCAACCCGCTGCCAGATCCTGCTGATGGAGGCGGCGAACGTTCTGGAGATGCCGATCCAGAGCCTCGCACTGGCTTGCGGGCAGCAGCGTAAGGCGATCCTTGCCACCTTTGCCATCCCTAACTGTCAGTTCCTTCCGCTCAAAATCTAGATCCTGCACCCTTAAGCGCAACGCCTCCATCAAACGAAGCCCACTCCCATAAAGCAATCCCACCACCAAGGCTGGATCTCCCTCCAGCTCTTGCCTCACGGCTCTCACCTCCGCCTCGCTCAGCACCACCGGCAACCGCCTCCTCGTCCGCGCCCGGATCACACCTTCCAGATCCAAATCCCGCTCCAGCAACTCCCGATACAGAAACAGCAGCGCCGAAAGCGCCTGGTTTTGGGGGGCCTGATGGGGATTCAGGTGTGGCCATGTCCATCCTCTCGGATCTTTCCCCACAGCATTCCCATCCGCGGAGCGTCAACCTGACAACACCCTCCGCCGCAGCCCTCCGTGGGCTCGTCCGCCCCATGGTGCGACACCTGCTGCGGCGCGGTCTGCTCGATTGGGAGGGCAGAAGCCACGCTCCGGGAGCCTTGCCCCTGCCCTGGGGCTTTGCCTTCACCAGCACGGCCTTTGAAGCCTCTCTTCTTGCCGCGGCGCAGAACAACAAGGGCTGAGTGCAGCAGGCAGCGCGGTTCTCAGTCCACGGCCATGCCACCGCAACGCGACACTGATCCCCATCTCCCCCCAGGTCCTCCAGCGCCATGGCATCGGGCTTCGAGGAGATCGCTGGCCAGGCTCCGGCCCTGCGGGCCGCTTTGCTGGCCTGGTGGGACCAGCACGGCCGCCACTCCATTCCCTGGACGCTGCGCCCGGATGGCATGCGGCCCGCCGATGGCGAAGCGCTCGATCCCTATCCGATCCACGTCGCCGAGGTGATGCTGCAGCAGACCCAGCTGCGGGTGGTGCTGCCCTACTGGCAGCGCTGGATGGCCACCTTCCCCGACCGGGACGTCCTGGCCCGCGCCCCTGGTCAGGACGTGCTGCTGCTCTGGCAGGGACTTGGCTACTACGCCCGCGCCCGGCGCCTGCAGGAGGCGGCCCGGCGCCTGCTGGGCCACCCCTGGCCCCAGGATCTGGCCGCCTGGCAGGCGTTGCCGGGCCTGGGCCGCAGCACCGCCGGCAGCATCCTCTCGTCCGCCTTTGATCGGCCCGCCCCCATCCTTGATGGCAATGTCCAGCGGGTGTTGGCGCGGTTGACCGCCTGCCCCCAGCCCCCGGCCCGCCAGCAGGCCCGCTTCTGGGGGCTCAGCGCCACCTTGCTGGAGCCCGCCCGCCCCCGGGCCTTCAACCAGGCCCTGATGGACCTGGGCGCCACGGTGTGCACCCCCCGCAGCCCCGCCTGCCCCAGCTGCCCCTGGCGGGGCCCCTGCGCTGCCTACGCTGCCGGCGATCCCGCCCGTTGGCCCGTGAAGGACAGCCCCCGCAGCCTGCCCGTTCAGGTGATCGGTGTGGGGGTGGTGCTCGACGGCGACGGGCGCGTGCTGATCGATCAACGGCTGGAGGAGGGCCTGCTCGGCGGCCTCTGGGAATTCCCCGGCGGCAAGCAGGAGCCGGGCGAACCCATCGAGGCCACGATCCAACGCGAACTGCGCGAAGAACTGGCGATTGAGGTGGAGGTGAACGCCCCCCTGATCGAGCTTGAGCACGCCTACAGCCACAAGCGCCTGCGCTTCGTGGTGCACCTCTGCACCCCCATCAGCGGCGACCCGCAGCCGCTCGCCTCCCAGCAGGTGCGTTGGGTGTGGCCCTCCGAGCTGGAGTCCTATCCCTTCCCCGCCGCCAACGCCCGGATCATCGCGGCCCTACGGGCGCGGTTGGAGGCGGGCTGACGGCCGTGCTCGATCCCCAGTCCGGTTGCCTAAGTTGGCCGCCCAACCCGGCTAGGCCGCCGCTCCCCAGCCCATGACCGCCGGTCCCAGTTACTACGACCGGGTCAATCCCGACCTGCTGCAACGCATTCCGGTCACCGCTCGCACCGTGCTGGAGGTGGGCTGCGGCGCCGGGGCCCTTGGGGCCGCCTTCAAGGCGATCCAGCCGGAGGTGGTGTACGTGGGCCTGGAGCAGGTGGAGGAGGCGGCAACGCGGGCCGCCGGCCGCCTCGACCATGTGCTGCGCGCCGATGCCGAGGAGCAGGAGCTGGCCCTGCCGGACCTGCCGCCCCTCGATTGCCTGATCTACGGCGACGTGCTGGAGCACCTGCGCGATCCCTGGGCCACCCTGCGCCGCCACGCCGCCCTGCTCGGCGATGAGGGGGTCCTGCTGGCCTGCGTGCCGAACGTGCAGCACTGGTCGGTGCTGGCCAACCTGCTCCAAGGCCGCTGGCCCCAAACCGACGAAGGGCTGTTCGACCGCACCCACCTGCGCTGGTTCACCCGCGACAGCCTGCGCGACCTGGTGGCCGGTTGTGGCCTGCAGCTGCAGGAATTGACGCCCCGCATCTTTCAACCCGAGCAGGCCGAGGCGTTTGTGCGCCTGCTGGAGCCCTCCCTGGCCGGGCTGGGGGTGGATCGGCAGCAGCTGCTCGCCGGCATGGCGCCCCTTCAATACGTGCTGCGCGCCAGCCGCCGGCCCCGCCCCTCCCTCCACCTCGACTGCATCACCCTGCGCCCCCAGGCCGGGATGGTGGATGTGCGGATCCTCCAGCCCCTGCGCTCGCTCACCAGCCAGCCGTCGATCACGGCCCGGGCCGCCCATGGCTCCCTGGAGCTGCTGCCGGCGGAGTTAACCCTGCCGCGGCTGCTGATCTGGCAGCGCCCCAACCTCGCCATTCCCGAGTCGCTCGATCAGCTGCGCCGCGTCCTCCATAACGGCTACATGATCGTCAGCGAATACGACGACGACCCCGAGCGCTGGCCGGCGATCGCCACCCATCAACACCTGGTGTTTCGCGGCGTCCATGCCGTGCAGGTGTCCACCGAGCCGCTGGCGGCGGCGATCCGCCCCCACAACCCGGAGCTGGCGGTGTTCGGCAATGCCCTGGAGGCCCTGCCCCCCCCACCGCCGCAGCCGCAGCCAGAGTCGGGGGAGACCCCGCTGCGGCTGTTCTTCGGTGCCATCAACCGCGAGGCCGATTGGGCGCCCTGGATCGCGACGCTGAACGCGGTGTTCGCCGCCGCCCCGGAGCGCTGGCATGTGGAGGTGGTGCACGACCGCGCCTTCTTTGACGCCCTGACCCTCCCCTCCCGCCAGTTCACCCCCACCTGCGACTACGCCACCTATCGGCGCGTCCTGGGCTCCTGCCAGATCGCCTTCCTGCCCCTGGCCGACACGCCGTTCAACCGGATGAAATCGGACCTCAAGGCCGTGGAGGCCGGCGGCCATGGCCTGGCGATCCTCGCCAGCCCCACCGTGTATGCCGACAGCCTGCGGGAGGGCGACACCGGCCGGCTGTTCCAGACGGCCGAGGAGCTCAGCGCCGCCCTCCACGGCTGGCTCGCCGATCCCGCCTCCGCCCGGGCCATGGGCCTGCGGGCCCGCCAGTGGGTGGCCGGTTCACGGCTGCAACACCACCAGGCCGTCGCCCGGGAAACCTGGTATCGCAGCCTCTGGCAGCGCCGCGAGGAGCTCACCGCCCGGCTCTACGAGCGGGTGCCCCAGCTAAGGCCCTGAGCGCGGCCCTGAGCGCGGAGGCGTCAACCGTCCCACCCGTCCGGCCTCCGGATCGAGCGGATCGCTCAGGGCCAGCTCCAACGTCCAGCAGCCCGCCGGCAGCACGCTCAACCGCTCGGGCCATTCCACCGCCAGCAGCGCCCCCAGGGCCTGGGCTTCCTCCTCCTCCTGGGCGAACAATTCATCGGCGCTGGCGGGATCCTCCAGCCGGTAGAGGTCGAGGTGCACCAGGGCCGTGGGGCGGCCGTCGGTGGTCTGGCCGGCGTAGTGCTGGGCCAGGGCGAAGGTGGGGCTGGTGATCGGTTCGCTGATGCCCAGGGCCGCCGCCAGCCCCTGCACCAGGCAGGTCTTGCCGGCCCCTAGGTCGCCCCTTAGCAGCAACGTGGCGCCAACGGGAAGCAGATCGGCCAAGGCGGCGCCCAGACCCGCTGTGGCGGCGGGATCCGCCAGCTGCCAGCTCAGGCGGGGGGCAGCCTCGGGGCTGGATGGCGCCTGCGCATCAATGTGTGACATCCCTGTAGATTCTCCCTAAGCGAGCCCGAAGCCTCGGCGTCTCTGCACATATTTCCTCACCTTCGATCTCCCCGCAGAGGGAGCGCTTGTTTCATGGTGGCTACCCCCACAAGCCCGGCGGCCGTGCTCAGCGGCCTCCAGAGCACCAGCACCTACGTGATCGCCGACATCGGCCTGGCCGAGTTTGGCCGTAAGGAGCTGAACATCGCCGAAACCGAAATGCCGGGTCTGATGGCCCTGCGGACGAAATATGGCGCCGAGAAGCCCCTCAAGGGCGCCCGGATCGCCGGTTCGCTGCACATGACGATTCAGACCGGCGTTCTGATCGAAACCCTGGTGGCCCTCGGCGCCGAAGTGCGCTGGGCCTCCTGCAACATCTTCTCCACCCAGGACCATGCCGCCGCGGCCATCGCCGCCGCCGGCATTCCCGTGTTCGCCTACAAGGGTGAAAACCTGGATGAGTACTGGGCCTTCACCCACCGCATCCTGGAGTGGGGCGATGGCGGCACCCCCAACATGATCCTGGACGATGGCGGCGACGCCACCGGACTCGTGATCCTCGGCACCAAGGCCGAGCAGGATCTCTCGGTGCTCGACAACCCCGGCAGCGAAGAGGAGATTGCCCTCTTCAAGTCGATCCGCGCCAAGCTGGCGGTGGAGCCCGGCTTCTACTCCCGCATCCACGCCACTATCCAGGGCGTCACCGAGGAGACCACCACCGGCGTGGCCCGTCTCTATCAACTGCAGAAGAGCGGCGAACTGCCCTTCCCGGCCATCAACGTCAACGACTCGGTCACCAAGAGCAAGTTCGACAACCTCTACGGCTGCCGCGAATCGCTGGTGGACAGCATCAAGCGCGCCACCGACGTGATGGTGGCCGGCAAGGTGGCCCTAGTGATGGGCTACGGCGATGTCGGCAAGGGTTCAGCCCAATCCCTGCGGGGCCTCGGCGCCACCGTGATGATCGCCGAGATCGATCCGATCTGCGCCCTCCAGGCCGCCATGGAGGGCTACCGCGTCGTCCGTCTCAACGACGTGGTGCAGGACGTGGACATCTTCGTGACCGCCACCGGCAATTTCCAGGTGATCCGTCACGAGCACCTGATCCAGATGAAGGATCAGGCCATCGTCTGCAACATCGGCCATTTCGACAACGAAATCGATGTGGCCTCGCTGAAGCAATACACCTGGGACAACATCAAGCCCCAGGTCGACCACATCGTCCTGCCCAGCGGCAACCGGATCATCCTGCTGGCCGAAGGCCGGCTGGTGAACCTGGGCTGCGCCACCGGCCACCCCAGCTTCGTGATGTCCAACTCCTTCACCAACCAGGTGCTGGCCCAGATCGAACTGTTCACCAAAGGCGAGCAGTACGAGAAGCAGGTGTATGTGCTGCCCAAGCACCTTGATGAGATGGTGGCTCGCCTCCACCTCGACAAGATCGGCGCCAAGCTCACCGAGCTGAGCGCCGAGCAGGCCGCTTACATCAACGTGCCCGTGGAAGGTCCCTACAAACTGGATCACTACCGCTACTGAGCGATCGCCTCAACGCCAACAGCGGGGCCGGCTTGATGCCGGCTCCCAGGCCCGGCCTCCCCAGGCCGGGTTTTTTTATGGCCGATCAGGGCCGGCTGGCCCTGCGGATCTGGAAGACTCAGCAGCAACGACGGCCGGTCCCGTGATGTCGATGTTCAGCTCCCTCAACGGCACCGTGGAGCAGCTGGTGTCCGAATGGGGCTACCTCGGCATCTTCACGGCGATGGTGCTGGAGAACGTGATCCCGCCGATTCCCTCGGAGCTGATCATGCCCCTGGCGGGCTTCTACGTGGGCCAGGGGCAGCTGAACTTCGCCCTGGCGGTGCTGGCCGGCCTGCTGGGCACCGTAGTGGGGGCCCTGCCCTGGTATGGCATCGGCCGCCTCGTGAACGAGGAACGGCTCAAAACGTGGGTGGAGCGCAACGGCCGCTGGGTGGGCGTGTCGGTGAAGGAGCTGGAGGATTCCCGCCACTGGTTCCAGCGCCATGGGGCCGCCGTGGTGTTCTGGGGCCGGCTGATCCCCGCCATCCGCACCCTGATTTCCGTGCCGGCGGGCATCGAACTGATGCCCTTCGGGCCGTTTCTGTTCTGGACCACCGCCGGCAGCCTGGTGTGGAATCTGGCGCTCACGGCGGCCGGCTGGGCCTTGGGCAGCAACTGGACCCAGGTGCTGGCGTTCATTAAGCCGATCGAGGGCCTGGTGAACAAGGTGGTGGTGCTGGTGGTCCTGGGGGTGGTGGTGTGGCTCGGCCTCAGGCTCTGGCGCCGCCGCCAACGGCCCTGAGCCAGCCGTGGCGGGGGCGCCTGGGCCCTGGACGTTGACCGGAGCTATGCCCTGGAGTCAGAAGGGCACTTCCTCCTCACTGGGCTCGCCACCGCCCCCATAACCGCCGCCCCCATAACTGCCACCACCGCCACCACCGCCACTGCCACTGCCACCGCCGCCACCGGCGAAGCCCTCGCCATCGCGCTTAGACCCCAGCAGTTCAAGGCGATCGACGCGGATCACCGGCTTGCTGCGCTCCTCCCCGGTGGCGCGGTCCGTCCAGCGGTCCAGCTTGAAGGAGCCGATGATGCCCACCAGGGACCCCTTGCGGACATAATCCGCCGCCACCTGGGCCTGCTTGCCCCAGATCTCGAGGTTGAACCAGTCCGGTTCGTCGTCGCGGCTGCGGCGGTTCACCGCCAGGGTGAGATTGGCCACCACGGTGCCCGATTCGAAGTAGCGCACCTCGGGGTCTCGGCCGGCCCGGCCGACGAGGGTGACGGAGTTGACGCCCATGAGAGTTGTCATCGTGAGTTGGATCAATGATGCGGCACCCAGGACCGGGGTCCGCCTCCCATGGATGCCACCCCCCGGCCACTGGGATGATCAAAGGGCGGTCGGCCTGCCCCAGCGCGGCCCATTCCGCCCCGTCCATCGCGCTGCTGGCCTCGATGCCCCCCTTCCTGCTGCGCCGCCACGTCCTGCCGCTGGTGCCGCTGCCGCTGGTGCTGCTGCTCCTCCTGGCCCTCGTGGGCTGTGGCGGACCGCGGCCCAGCCCTCGGGAGATCAACGTCTGGACCCTGGATCTGGCCCCCCGCTTCAACCCCTACATGCGGCGGGTGATCCAGGCCTGGGAGCAGCGCCATCCCGGCCTGCGGATCCGCTGGACCGACGTGCCCTGGAGTTCGGCCGAACGCAAGCTGCTGGCGGCGGTGTTCGCCCACACCGCCCCAGACCTGGTCAATCTGAATCCCCCCTTCGCCGCCAACCTGGCCAGCAAAGGGGGGCTGCTGCCGCTGGAGGCGGTGCTGCCGCCGTCCACCTCGGCCGCCTATCTCCCCAGCGTCTGGGGCGCCGGCTTCCAGGACGGCCACCAGTTCGCCCTCCCCTGGTATCTCACTAGCCGGGTGACGATGGCGAACCGCTCCCTACTGCGCCAGGCGGGCTATGACGCCCCACCGCGCCGCTGGGAGGAGGTGCCGGCCTATGCCGAAGCGGTTCGGCGGCGCACCGGCCGCTACGCCCTGTTCGTGACGGTGGTGCCGGACGACTCGGCCGAACTGCTGGAGTCGTTGGTGCAGATGGATGTGCGCCTGCTCGATGGCCGCCGCCGCGCCGCCTTCAACAGCCCCGCCGGCCGCCGTGCCTTCCGCTTCTGGAGCGATCTCTACCGAAGGGGCCTGCTGCCGCGGGAGGTGGTGAGCCAGGGCTACCGACGGGCCATCGAGCTCTACCAGGCGGGGGACCTGGCCCAGGTGGCCGTTGGCCCGGAATTCCTGCGCAACCTGCAGACCAACGCCCCCGGCATCGCCGCCGTCACCGCCCCCTGGCCGCCCCTGACGGGCCGCGACGGGGTGGCCAATGTGGCAGTGATGAATCTGGTGATCCCTCGCCAGAGCGCCCATCAACAGGACGCGGCCAGCTTCGCCCTGTTCCTCACCGATGCCGCCAACCAACTGCGCTTCTCCGAGGAGGCCCGGGTGCTGCCGTCCTCCACCCAGGCGCTGCGCCAGCTGCGGAGCCGCCTGGACGGTTCGGCCCCCGCCGACTCCGGGGAACGCCTGGTGCGAGAGGCCCGTCGGCTCTCAGCGGACACGTTGCAGGAGGCCAAGGTGTTGGTGCCCCCCAGCCCAGGGGTGAAGCGCCTGCAAGCCATCCTCTACACCCAGCTGCAGAAGGCCATGCTGGGCCAACTCAGCAGCGATGCGGCCCTGGCCGAGGCGGAACTGGAGTGGAACCGCTACGCCGCCGCCCGCTGGCCGTGAGGAGCCTGGCGCGCCGCCCTTTCCTGGATCCGTAGAAAACCTTAAATCTGGCCAGATCCGGGGCGCCAGTGCTGATTCGGGGATGACTGGCCGCCGGGTTGAAGGGTATGGTTGCGATTCTTCATCGGCTTTCTGCCCATGCCCCTGGAGGATCTTTCGCCGTCTGATCCGCCGAGCGACCTCTCCCGGGATGGCCAGGGCCTCGACTATCGAGCCACCATTTTGGTGGTGGACGATGAACCGGCGGTGCGTCGGGTGTTGGTGATGCGCCTCCAGCTGGCCGGCTTTCGCGTGATCTGCGCCGAAGACGGCGAGGAAGCCCTCACCCTCTTCCACCGCGAGCAGCCCGATCTGGTGGTGCTCGACGTGATGCTGCCCAAACTCGATGGCTTCGCGGTCTGTCGGCGCCTGCGGGCCGAATCCTGCGTCCCGATCATCTTCCTCTCCGCCCTGGATGCCATCGCTGAACGCGTGGCCGGCCTGGATCTGGGGGCGGACGACTATCTTCCCAAACCCTTCAGCCCAAAGGAACTGGAAGCCCGCATCACCACGATCCTGCGGCGGGTGGGTCGGGGCTCGGCCACCAACGAGCCCCGCGAGCCCTCCAACGGCACGGGGGTGATGCGGCTGGGGGATCTGGTGGTGGACACCAATCGGCGCCAGGTGACCCGCGACAGCCAGCGCATTGCTCTCACCTACACCGAATTCAGCCTGTTGGAACTGCTGTTCCGCGAGCCTGGGCGGGTGGTGCCGCGGGCTGAAATCCTTGAACAACTCTGGGGCTACCCCCCCCGCCGTGCCGCCGACCTGCGGGTGGTGGACGTCTATGTGGCCCGCCTGCGGGGCAAGCTGGAGCCCGATCCCCGCAACCCGGAACTGATCCTCACGGTGCGGGGCACGGGCTATGCCTCCCAGCGGATGGGGGATGGGGCCCTGGCCCCGGTGGCCGTCGCTGCGGGCTAAGGCGCCGCACCCGACGCTCCTGCAGGATGGGGACCTCCCTCCCTCCCTTCGCACCGAGCCTTGTCGGATCTGCGCGCGACCCGTCTGGAAAAAGCCCGGGCCCTGGAGGCCGCCGGACACCCCCCCTATGCCCTGAGCTTCGCCCCCAGCCATCGCACCGCGGCATTGCAGGAGGCCCACGCCGACCTGGCCCAGGGCGCCGAGCGGGAGGAGCTGGTGGCCGTCGCCGGGCGGGTGATGACCCGGCGCGTGATGGGCAAGCTTGCCTTTTTCACCCTGGCGGACGAGAGCGGTGCGATCCAGCTCTATCTCGAACGGGCCACCCTGGAGGCGTCCGAGCCGCCCCAGCCGGACGCCTTTGAGCACCTGAAAACGCTGGTGGACATCGGCGACTGGATCGGCGTGAGCGGCACCCTCAAACGCACCGATCGGGGCGAACTCTCAGTGAAGGTGAGCCACTGGCAGATGCTCTGCAAGGCGCTCCAACCCCTGCCCGACAAGTGGCATGGCCTGGCCGACGTGGAAAAACGCTATCGGCAGCGCTATCTCGATCTGATCGTGTCCCCCCACACCCGGGACACCTTCCGCCGCCGGGCCCGGCTGGTGAGTGGCCTGCGCCGCTGGCTCGACGACCGGGGCTTCCTGGAGATCGAAACGCCGGTGCTCCAGGCCGAAGCCGGGGGAGCCGACGCCCGTCCCTTTGAAACGCACCACAACACCCTGGATCTGCCCCTCACCCTGCGAATTGCCACCGAACTGCACCTCAAGCGCCTGGTGGTCGGGGGCTTTGAACGGGTTTACGAGCTGGGGAGAATCTTTCGCAATGAGGGGGTGAGCACCCG
>CAIOCZ010000179.1 GCA_903856805.1 uncultured cyanobacterium
GGATGGCTACCACCAGGATCACCCGCAGCAGGGCGGAGATGATGTTGGCCAGAAATCCCGTCAAACTGGCATCGAGCTTGCCTCCGGCCAGGGCCCGGCGCACCAGCTTCATGGCAAAGCCGATCAGCCAACCGCCAACGACCCAGATCGCGACGGCCCCCACCAACTTGAACAGGAAGGGAACCACGATCCCACCCAGGATCGAGACATCGAGAGGCACGGAACAACCCGCAAAGACCGGCCTAGCTTGACTATTCAAAAGCCAATCGTCAATACGCTGTCATGGGACCCAAAAAATGCCCGTCGTGATGGGAAAAGCTGGGCAGGAATTGGTAAGATCATCCTGGTCAACTGCCCGTTCCCCCCTGGGGCCAGCGGTGGCTCCCCCCGACAGGCTGCGGCAGGATGGAGGGAAGAGCCAGACGCTGCGCGGCCATGGACCCCCAGAGAGCGCCGGCCTCGCCCTTCCCTGACCCCCAGACGGACCCGCAGACCCTGCTGGAACGGGGACGCCAGGTGCGTCACCTGCTCAGTCGCTGGCGGTTGGTGGTGTGCACCGCCCAGCGCTCCTATGGCCACCTGGCGCTGGCCAATCTGTTCGGCAGTCCCCCGGGGGAGCCGGTGCAACGGCTCCTGGGGCTGGCCCGCCGGGGGGTGGAGGCCCGGGCCCTGGTGCCTGAACAGGCCAAGGACGTGTTGATCCTGAGCCAGGAAACCCTCCTGGATGGGCCCGCCCTGCCGGTGCTGCGCCAGCTGCTGCAGCGCCCCGCTCCCCCCACGGTGCTGCTGGGCCTGGGGACTCCCCACCGGGTGACGGTGCGGGCGGCCCTGGAGGCCGGCGTGCAAGCCCTGATCAGCCAGGACACCCTGGGCCAGGGAATCCTGCTGGAGGCCCTAACCAGCCTCAACCGGGGCCAACCGTTTCTGGATCACCGCTGCAGCGCCCTGGTGGGCAGCCCCGGCCGGGCCAGCGATGAGCTGAGCGCCCGCGAGCTGGAGATTTTGGGCCTGGTGGCCGAGGGCTGCGGCAATCGGCTGATCGCCCAACGGTTGCAGATTGCCGAGGTCACGGCCCGCGACCACGTTCAGCGCATCCTGCACAAGCTGCAGGTGCCGGATCGCGCCGCCGCCGCCGTGGCTGGCCTAAGGCGCGGTTATCTCCACTGATTCGCTGACTCCCCAGGGCGAAATCCTTCATTTGAAGGATGGGGCGCGAGGGCTGATCCGCGAAGGATGGGGGCCGTTGCGGAGTCATCCCATGGCCACCAGCCCCCTGCTCAGCGTCAGCCTCAGCCTCACCAGCCAGTGGAATGGCGCCTTCGAGGGCGAGATCACCCTCACCAACAGCGGCACCACGCCCCTGACGGACTGGAGTGTCGGTTTTCGCAGCCGCTACGCCCTGCGCAGCCTCAGCAACTTCACGCTGCAGCAAAGCCAGCTCGCCGATGGCAGCTGGCAGATCACCCTGCGGCCGCCGTCGTGGGGGCTCCGCCTGGCCCCCGGGGCCTCCAGCCGCTCCTATCTGCAGGGGGTGCTGCCCGCGGGCGTCAGCCTCAGCAGCCTCAAAGCCAGCGAGGTGGTGTTCCCCGACGCCGGTGCCACAGGGACCGGCACGGGCAGCGGGAGCGGGACAGCCACAGGCACCGGCACGGGGAGCGGCACCGGCACCAGCACCGCCCCCCTCAGCTCCGGCGGGATCAACTCCGGCAACAGCGGCGATCGCCTCTGGGGCGAACAATTCTTCGCCCCCTATGTGGACATGACCCTCTATCCGGTGCCCGACCTCGACGGCCTGGCCCGCCAGCACGGGGTGGGACTGTTCACCCTGGCCTTCCTCCAGGCCACCCCCACCGGGGAGGCCGCCTGGGCCGGCCTGCCGTCGCTGGGGCTCACCAGCACAGACTCCCAAGCGCTGGCGATCCGCCGGGAGATCAACCAGCTGCGGGCCGCCGGGGGGGACGTGATGGTGTCCCTGGGCGGGGCGGCCGGCATCAGCTTGGCCCAGAGTTTCAGGGCCGCCGGCCGCAGCGCCGCCGACCTGGCCGGCCGTTACCGCCAGGTGATCGACAACCTGGCACTGAACCGGATCGACTTCGACATCGAGGGGGCCGCCCTTGCGGACCAGGCCGCCAACCAACTCCACAGTGCCGCCCTGAAACTGGTGCAGCAGAGCCATCCGGGCGTGGAAGTTTGGCTCACCCTGCCGGTGCTGCCCCAGGGGCTCACAGGCGATGGCCTCACCGTGGTGCGCCAGGCGTTGGCCGCCGGCGTCAAGCTCGACGGGGTGAACCTGATGGCGATGGACTACGGCGACAGCGCTGCCCCCCCGACCCGTCAGTCGATGGGCCAGTACGCCATCGATGCCGCCAACGCCAGCTTCCGCCAGCTCAGTGATTTGTTCCGTAGCTACGGCCAGGGCTTTGGCTGGAACCAGCTGGGCCTCACCCCGATGATCGGCGTCAACGACGTGACCACCGAGCTGTTCAGCACCGCCGATGCCACGGTGGTGGAGACCTTCGCCCGCCAGCAGGGCCTGGGCATGCTGTCGATGTGGTCGATCGCACGGGATCAGCCGGGGCCGATGGGCCGGGTGGAGGCCACCCACTCCGGCACCGCCAACGCCAGCGGCAGCTACGGGGCGATCTGGGGGGACTACGGCAGCGATCCCCTGATCTCTGGCGGCACCAGCGGCGGTGGCGGCGGAAGTGGCGGCGGCCTGCCCACGAGCACGATCAACGTGGCGGCAACCAGCCGGGATCTCACCGCCAGCGATGCCACGGCGGAACGGTTCCAACTCGGCTATGCCTGGGGACGGCAGCTCACCATCCAGGGCTTCAACCCCAGCCAGGACGTGCTGGATCTCAGTAACTTTTGGGCCGAAGGACGCCAGGCCCGGGTGGTGGCGAGCGGCAGCGGCGCCAGCGTGATGCTCGACTTCAACGCCCAGCAGGTCCATCTGCCTGGCGTCTCCCCCACGGCCCTCACCAGCACGGGTCTCCCCAGCCCCGTGCTGCAGGTGTGGCAGGGCTGACGCCCGATCCCCTTTCGCCCTCCCACCAACCGCCACCGCCCGTGAGCCTCCCTCCCAACCGGCCCCAGCCCAGCCTGGCCTTCGCCAATGGCGACGCCCTGCCAGCCCTGGGCCTGGGCACCTGGTGCTTGCCGCTGGAGCAGACCGCCACCACGGTGCGCACCGCCCTGGAGTTGGGCTATCGCCACATCGACGCCGCCGCCAGCTATGGCAATGAGGCCCAGATCGGCACCGCCCTGCGGGAGGCCCTCGCCGAGGGGAAGGTGCGGCGGGAGGACTTGTGGATCACCTCCAAGCTCTGGAACGACGCCCATGAGCCGCAGGAGGTGCGGCCAGCCCTGGAGCGCAGCCTGCGGGATCTGGGCCTCGACCAGCTGGATCTCTACCTGATGCACTGGCCCGTGGCCCAGCGCCGCGGCGTGGGCATGCCCACCACCCCGGCCGACCAATACGGCCTCGATCAGGTGCCCCTTGCCGCCACCTGGGCTGCGATGGAGGAGTTGGTGGAGGCCGGCCTGTGTCGTCAGATCGGGGTGTCCAACTTCAGCCGCACCAAGCTGATCGCCCTGGGCCGCATCGCCCGGATCCAGCCGGCGGTGTTGCAGGTGGAGCGCCATCCGCTGCTGCAACAGAACGACCTGCTCGCCTACTGCCAAGGGGCCGGCATCCACCTCACGGCCTACGCCCCGCTGGGAGCCCCAGGCGACCGCCGGCCGCCCCTGGTGCTCCAGCAGCCGGAGGTGCAGGCGATGGCCGCCGAACGGCAGCTCACCCCCGCCCAGCTGGTGCTGGCCTGGGGCATCGGCTGCGGCACCGCCGTGATCCCCAAAAGCGTGCAGCCCCAGCGGCTGGCCGAAAATCTGGACGCCGCAACCCAACACCTCGATGCCGACCTGATGGAGCGGCTGGCGGGGCTGGATCAGAACCAACGCCTGATCGATGGGCGCTTCTGGTGCCTGGAGGGGGGCCCCTACACCCAGGAGAACCTTTGGGATGGGGAGCCGGGGCCTCTCCCTAGTGCGCCGACCCACCCGAGATGACCATGCTGGATGGGCGGAGGCTGCTCACGGTCACACTGGCATCGCCAGGTTGAGCAGTTTTTTTAATCCGAATCGAACCGTCACCCGCTAAGACCTCACGACTCTTGGACCCTGTAAGAATAAAGGCGGTCGATAGTTGTAAGCTCCAAATTCTGGTTCGGCAAATCGGGCGAATTTTTCCGCCACCAGCCCTTGAATTGCGAACTGCGGGCTGCAAGTTTATCCATAACGCCGTTTGGTGCAACGAATAAATTGATAACTGTTGGCACACTCCTTCCGTGCTCCCATGCGGCTCGTTGAATTCCCTTGACTGGGTCTTGCCTTTTGAGCACATCACTACCTTGGCAATCACTAAACTCTGCTTCCCGATCGGCGAAACAAGTTATAATTGGCGTGGCTGCTATTGCCGGTAAGGAAGTTCTCAAGCCAAAGGCAAGGACGGCGGTGGAAAACTGCTGGCCGCAAGGAGTGTGTGTGGCGAGCGCTCCAGAGCTACAGCACTGCTCGGAAGCGGCTCAGGTGGATGGCTGGGTTAGCCGTACGAGAAAGCTTTCCGGATTTAGAGTTGGCGGGCGACTGTGTTTGTGTCCTTGAGGAAAGTCTTTGAAAAATCGGTTGAGTATCCGGGCTTTTCAATGATTTTATTCTGAGTTGCCTTGTTGCCGCCGGCTAGCAGCAAAAGAAGCTGATCACCACGGAAACTGTAAGGCGGTCAACACACATAAGGACATGAGCTCTTCCTGCCCTCTCTTTGAGATCGTAAATCCAAGACTGGTACTCTTCAGTGGCAAAGACCTCCGTCCTACGGCTGTAGCTCTTGGGCTACGCAGAGGCAAGAGGGGGCATGATTTTTGGTGAAAATCAGTATAACGAGTGTTCGGAAGGTTACGGGAGTTCGGCTCAACTCCTGGCAGCTGTGAGGCCGCGGTCGTGCCCAGATCATGGCCCCCATCCACCCCCGGACCAGCTGACCAGCGGACCCCCCTCCAGCGGCACCGGGCCTGGAACGTGGGAAAATCGCTGCCAATTCGCTGCGTCCCCCATGCGCCCATCCGCCCGCAGATGGCTTCCCCTTGCGGTTCTGCTGGCCGTGGGCCTGGTCGGCTGTGCCCCCGAGGGCGGCGGTGGGGTGCAGAGCACCAAGATGGGCACCATCACCAGTCGGGGCAAGCTGATCTGCGGGGTGGATGGCTCCCTGCCGGGCTTCAGCTTCGTGGGCTCCGACGGCACCTATAGCGGCCTCGATGTGGACGTCTGCAAGGCCATGGCGGCCGCCCTGTTCGGGGATCCCGGCAAGGTGGAGTACCGCAACCTCAATTCCAGCGAGCGCTTCGCCGCCCTGGCCAGCGGTGAGGTGGACCTGCTGTCCCGCAACACCACCATGACCCTCAGCCGCGATGCGGCCGGCGGCAACGCCCTCAGCTTTGCCCCCCCCACCTTCTATGACGGCCAGGGCGTGATGGTGCCCACCGCCAGCGGCATCACCACCCTCAAGGCCCTGGCCGGCAAACCGATCTGCGTGGAGAGCGGCACCACCACCGAGCTCAACCTGGCCGACCGGATGCGCGAACAAAACATCCCCTACACGCCGCTCAAGTTCCAGACCGGTGACCAGACCTACGCCGCCTACCTGCAAGGGCGCTGCGTGGCGGTCACCAGTGACCGCTCCCAGCTGGCGGGCAAGCGCAGCAGCTTCCCCCAACCCGATGCCCACACCCTGCTGCCGGATGTGATGAGCAAGGAACCCCTCGCCCCGGCCACCGTCAACGCCGATCCGGTGTGGGCCGATGCCGTGCGCTGGACGGTGAACACCCTGTTCCAGGCTGAGGAGCTGGGCATCACCAAGGCCAACATCGCCGCCAAGGTGGCCGAAGCCAAGGCCAACCCCAACCAGGCCGACCTGCGCCGTTTCCTGGGCGTGGAGGGTGAATTCGGCAAGCAGCTGGGTCTGCCGGCGGATTTTGTGCCCAAGATCATCGCGGCGGTGGGTAACTACGGCGAAATCTTTGATCGCAATGTGGGCCCAGGCTCCCGCCTCAAGCTCGACCGCGGCGTGAACAGGCAGTGGAAGGAGGGTGGCCTGATCTACTCGCCGCCCTTCCGCTGATGGCCCGATCCCCCTCCGTTGGGCCCTCCCCCGCCCCGGGGCTGGTGACGCCGGTTCCTTGGTGGCGTCACCGCCGGGTGGTGCCCTGGGTGGTGCAGGGCGCCGTGGCCCTCACCGTGCTGGTGGTGGTGGCCTTCCTGCTCGGCAACCTGATCCGCAACCTCACCGCCGCCGGCCTCCTGCTCACCTGGAACTGGCTGGGTCAGCCCGCCGGATTCGACATCTCCGAAACCCTGCTTCCCTTCAACGCCGAGCTGCCCTACTGGCGCGGCCTGGCGGCGGGCCTGGTCAACACCCTGCGGGTGGTGATCACGGGCCTGGTGGGCTCCACCCTGGTGGGCACCCTATTGGGGATGGCCTCCTTCAGTGGCAACGCCCTGCTGCGGGGTCTCACCCGCACCTATGTGGAAGTGGTGCGCAACATCCCGCTGCTGCTGCAGCTGGTGTTCTGGTATTTCGTGGTGTTCCTCTCCCTGCCCAATGGCACCGCGGCCCTCCAGCTGCCGGGGGTGGTGCTCGCCAAGTCCGGTCTCTACCTGGCCGGCTTCGGAGACGGCCTGCATTGGATCGGTCCCCAGCTCCAAAATGGGGTCTGGCAGGCGCCCTTGCGGCTGTCGGTGGAGTTTGGCGCCCTGCTCACCGGCCTGATCGCCTACACGGCGGCCTTTATCGCCGAGGTGGTGCGGGGCGGCATCGCTGCGGTGCCGAAGGGCCAGTGGGAGGCGGCCTCCTCCCTAGGCCTGAGCTGGTGGCAGACCCTCAGCAAGGTGGTGTTGCCCCAGGCCCTGCGGGTGATCGTGCCGGGCCTCAACACCCAATTCATCTCCCTGGCCAAAAATTCCTCCCTGGCGGTGGCGGTGGGCTACACCGACCTCTACTCCGTGGCCGAAACCACCCTGAACCAAACCGGCCGGGCCGTGGAGGTGGTGCTGCTGTTGCTTGGCACCTACCTGGCCCTCGACCTCTTCATCTCCCTGATGATGAATGGCCTCAACCGACTCGTGCAGATCCGGGAGCGCTGAGATGACCCCCCTGCTCCGCCGCCTCCGCCAGGATCTGTTCGCTACTCCGGCCGACGGCCTCGTCACCGTGCTGTTGCTGGCCCTGATCGGTGCCGGTGGCTTCGCCGTTCTGCATTGGGCCCTCGGCCAGGCCCAGTGGGCCGTGATTCGGGCCAACAGCACCCTGTTCGCTGTGGGGCGCTATCCCCTCGACCAGCAGTGGCGCCTCTGGCTGCTCACCGCCCTGCTGGCCGCGGCCACGGGCCTCAGTTGGGGGATGCTGCGCTCCCATCCCCGGCCCGACCGGGGCGGCAGCCTCTGGCCCCGCAACGACTGGATGGCGGTGGGGATGGTGGCTCTGCTGAGCCTGGCCCTGCCCTCGCTCCTGGGTCTGGCCCTGCCGCTGCAGCTGCGCTGGTGGGCCATCGCCGCCCTGCTGCTCCTGCTGCGCTGGCTGGCCGGTCGTTTCGGGCCGCTGCTGCCGGCTCCCCTCAAGCGTTGCCTTCCCCTGGGCCTGCCCCTGCTCTATCTGCTGGGGATGGTGCTGATCGGCGGAGGCCTTGCCCTGGAGCCCGTGTCCCCCTCCCAATGGGGCGGCCTGATGCTCACCCTGCTGGAATCCAGTTTCGCGATCCTGCTCTGTTTCCCCCTGGGGGTGCTGCTGGCCCTGGGCCGTCGCAGTGATCTGCCCTTGCTGCGTTGGGGCTCGGTGGTTTACATCGAATTCTTCCGTGGCGCCCCCCTGATCACCCTGCTGTTTCTGGGCCAGAACATGCTCGGCTTCCTATTGCCGGGCGGCGTGGCCCCCGAGCGGGTGTGGCGGGCGGCCTGGGTGCTCACCCTGTTCGCGGCCGCTTATCTGGCCGAGGCGGTGCGCTCCGGCCTGGCGGCGGTGCCCCGGGGGCAGCTGGAGGCGGCCCGCTCCCTAGGCCTCTCCACCCCCCAGGCCTTCACCACCGTGGTGTTGCCCCAGGCCCTGCGGGTGGCCCTGCCCAGCATGGTGGGCCAGTTCATCTCGCTCCTGCAGGACACCACCCTGCTCTCGCTGATTGGCCTGATGGAGCTGCTGGGTACGGCCCGCACCGTGATGGCCAACCCCGCGTTCCTAGGCCGCAACGCCGAGGTCTACTTCACCCTGGCGGTGCTGTTCTGGTGCTGCTGCGCCGCCCTGGGGCTCGGCAGCCGTGCCCTTGAACGCCGTCTCAATCCCTCTACCCTCGCCTGATGACCAGCTCCGTTTCCCCGGCGCGCACTGACGCCGCGCCGATGATTGAGGCCTGCGCTGTGCAGAAGTGGTATCCGAATGGATTCCATGCCCTGCGGGGCGTCGACCTTACGGTCCAGCGGGGCGAGGTGGTGGTGATCATGGGCCCATCGGGCTCAGGAAAGAGCACCTTCCTGCGCACCTTCAACGCCCTCGAGGATTTCCAGCAGGGGTCGATCTGCGTGGATGGCATTGTGCTGTCCGACGATCTTCGCCAGATCGATGCCATCCGCCAGGAGGTGGGGATGGTGTTTCAGCAATTCAACCTCTTCCCCCACCTCACCGTCCTTGAGAACCTCACCCTGGCGCCGGTGCTGGTGCGCAAGCGGCCCAAGGCGGAGGTGGAGCAGCAGGCCCGGGCCCTGCTCCGGCGGGTTGGGATCGCCGAGCAGTCCGACAAATATCCCGGCCAGCTCTCCGGTGGTCAGCAGCAGCGGGTGGCGATCGCCCGTTCGCTCTGCATGGAGCCGCGGATCATGCTGTTCGATGAGCCCACCAGTGCCCTCGATCCGGAGATGGTGCGGGAGGTGCTGGAGGTGATGCGGGGGCTGGCCGCCGAGGGCATGACCATGGTGGTGGTCACCCATGAGGTGAACTTTGCCCGGGAGGTGGCCACACGCGTGGTGCTGATGGCCGATGGCGAAAAGGTGGAGGAGGCCCCCCCCGAGCAGTTCTTCAGCAACCCCACCCAGGAGCGCAGCCGGCGCTTTCTCGATCAGATCCTCATCTCCAACCCATAGAGCCCTTCGAACAGCAGATAGGCGGCGAACACCAGGGCCAGGACACCCACCAGCCATTCCGCCTTGTGTTGCAGCCAATGTTCCAGGCTGGCGATGCCGTTGCGGATCGTGCCCGAGCTGCCAATCCAGGCCAGCGGGGGGAGCAGCAATAGGGAACTGGCCATCAGGGCAAACACCACGGTGATTTCAACATCGGCGGATCGGCCGGGGTGGTTGATCAACAGCAAGCCCGCCTGCTTGAGATAAAACACCAGATTTTCGGGTGTCAGCAGGGCCCCCGCAGCGCCGATCAGCACCAGCATCGCCGTGTCAACATCCGGCAGTTTGTTCATGAAGCGCAGCGCCATCCCTTCCTCGCCGAGGCTGGCCTGGGGGGTCAGTTGGTAGAGGCCCAGGGCCATCAGGCCGCCGGCCCCCAGCAAATCGATCAGGACCTGTTCCCGTTCGCCATGGGCGAGGCTGATGCCGAAGGCGCTGCCCACGGTCATCAGCAGGGTCACCGCCAACACATTGGCCAGGGTCCAGCCACTGACGTAGGCGAAGGCCCGGCGCAGGGGCGCGCGGCCCAGCAGCAGCAGGGTGACCACGCCAATGTGGAGCGGGCTGAAGGCGATGCCGATGCCGAACAACGAAGACTGGGTGACCAGGGACAGACTCATCAGGGCGCTCCCGCGGCAGACAACCCCTGACGGGGCCCCGGGACCCTAACGAGCCCCCCCGCCTGTCGGTGTCGAGCGTTACCGGCTTGAGCGAGTAGCCCCCCGATCCGCTAGCCCAACGAATGCAGACAGCAAAAAGGGGCCCGGCTGGACCCCTTGAATCAATGAAGTGGGTGGTCCAGCTTCAGGCTTGGGGCGCGCCAGACTTGATCCGTTGGCGCAGGCGACGGCTGACCCCGAATCCGGCGGCGGCTCCCAGGATCGGCAGGGGGCCCGGAGCTTGGGCGTTCTGGAATTCAGCCTCGAATTCGTAGGTGATCGGATTGGCAACCGTCTGCTGAATCCACATGGTGTAGTCCCCGGACGGCAGGGGGCCCGCTACCGGACCCAGCAGCGATTGGCTGAACAGGTCGGTCTGGCTGGCGGGATTGGTCGCACAATTTTCAGCGCCGGAGGGGGCCAGGGCGCCGTAAAAGTCGGAGCACACTCCCTTGGTGCCGAAGTGGCTGTAGGCCAGGGCACCGGGCAGTCCCTGGCTGGGGGCGAACACCGGGGCCGTGGTCCACTGATTGCCCGCCATCAAACCCACGAAGCCGCGGTCATCCGTGGAGGTGTAGCTGGTGAGGGTCAAGCTGGTGAACACCTTGCCGGTGGGCACCGTGAAGGTGACGTAATCGGCGGTGGGGGACACCCCTCCAGCCACCGTGCCCACATTGGTGACGGTTCCTTTGATTTTTACCTTCTTCGAGCCGGTCTCCACGCTGGGGGCCATGGGATCGTGGCTATAGGCTGCCTGGGTAGCGCTGGGGCTGGCCAGCAGGGTCAGCGCAGGCACCAGAGCTAATAAAGGCAGCAAAGCCTTAGAAGAAACCATGACCAGGTAAAAGAAAGGTAAAACTCTAAGCTTCTCAAGTCTATCAGCATCTTGAGAACGGGGGCCATTTGTTGCCGATTCAGAGCAGTTGGCAGGCCTGTTCTCCTTGGGATTCTGATCGATTTCTTCTAGGCCCGCTGGGCTGGTGGAGCCTCCCTTGGGGGGAGGGAAGCCCAATCGGCGGCGTTGAGGCTGGGAAACAGGCCGTCCTCGCCCTGCACGGCCGCCAGCCAGTCGGCGGGAGGGGCACTGCCGGTTTCGATCGCATCCAGCAGGCGCCAGAAGCGGTCTAGGTGCCTGTGAATCCGGTCCCGGGCCAGGTCGGTGGTGGTGCCGGCCCGCAGGATGAAGCTCCAGTCCGAACTCTGGGCCAGCAGCAGCTCCCGTCCGGCCTGGGCCAGCCACTGGCGCTGGGCGGTGCTGCCCACGCCCCGGTTCACCCGCCGCACCATGGCCCGGGAGGCCCGCTGCCATTCGGCCACCACCCAGGTGTTGGTGGCATTCATCCAGTAGTCGTGGTAGCCCCCGGCGCCCCAGCTGGAGGGGGACGGCTGACACACCTGCAGGGCCATCGGCCGCCCCAGCACCTCCCGCAGGTGGGTGAAGCGCACCCCCGCCGCCGGCCCCTGCCGGAACAGCTCAGCCAGGAAGTCGGGCCCCTCGAACCACCAGTGCCCGAACAGCTCCGCATCAAATGGGGCCACCAGCAGGGGGGCGCGATCCATCGTGGCGGCCAGGGCCTCGAGCTGGTCGGCCCGGCCCTGTAGATAACGCTGGGCGTGCTCCTGCACCCGCCCGGCCGCCACGGCGGGTTGATAGGGCTGCTTGTCCTCCAGGGGACAGCCCTGGGCCGTCACCCGATGCAGCTTCAGCCCCAGGGGGCGACGGCTGCGGATGCCGCAGTTCCCCAGGCTGGCCTCCGGCAGATCCCAGCCGAGGTCGCGGTGGAATTCCCGGTAGGCCCCATCGCCGGGATAGCCCTGGCTGGCACTCCACACCGGCAGGGTGGAGGTGCTGTCCCGTCCGAAGAAGGCCACCCCGGCCGGCGCACAGATCGGTGCGTAGACCCCGTAGCGGGGGCGCGGCAGGGCGTGCAGCAGCCCGTGGCCGTCGAGCAGGGAATAGCGCAGTCCACAGCCGGCCATCAGGTGGTCGAGGCCTTCGTAATAGGCACACTCCGGCAGCCACAGCCCCAGGGGGCGATCCCCCAACAGCCGCTGGTGTTCCCGCAGGGCGGTGCGCAGCTGGGCCCGCACGGCTTCGGGGGAGTCGCGCAGCAGGGGGAGATACCCGTGGGTGGCGGCGCAGCTGATCAGGTCAAGCACGCCGTCCTGCTGCAGCCGTCGGAATCGGGGCAGCAGGTTGCCGTCGCAAGCGAGAAACTGGGCCCTCGCCCGCTGCAGCCGCTGGTCGAGATCGCTTGCCGCTACCGCCAGCTCCTGGGGAGCCTCCTGCAGGAGCTGCAGGCGCTGTTCCAGCCAGGGCACGAAGCGATGGTTGAGCTCCGGGTCGCTCAGCAGGGCCAGCAGGGTGGGGGAGAGGCCGAGGGTGAGCCGGGGCTGTTGGGCGGGGTCGGCGGCGGCCGCCTCAAGCACCGCCAGCAGGGGCAGGTAACACTCCTGCAGGGCCTGGAAGTACCAGTCTTCTTCCAGGGATCCCAGCTCACTGGAGCGAACGTAGGGAAGGTGGGCGTGGAGCACCAAGGCCAGATCGCCGATGGCCATGCACGTCCCGCGGTGATCGCAGTGTAGGTCGCCGTTTCCACGGTTCCCAAGGATCGGACGCCGCCCCGTAGAATGGTTTCAACTCATAGTCATTCCGCCTTAACTGCCCATGGCCCGCGATCCCGGTCGGGTACTGATCTTTGACACCACCCTCCGCGACGGCGAGCAATCGCCCGGCGCCAGCCTCAACCTGGAGGAAAAGCTGGCGATTGCCCACCAGCTGGCCCGCTTGGGTGTCGACATCATCGAGGCCGGTTTCCCCTTTGCCAGCCCCGGGGATTTCAATGCCGTTCAGCGCATCGCCGCCAGTGTGGGCGGACCCGACGGGCCGGTGATCTGCGGCCTGGCCCGGGCCGCCGCCGGCGATATCAAGGCCTGTGCCGAGGCCGTGGCCCCCGCCGCCCGTCGCCGCATCCACACCTTCATTGCCACCAGTGACATTCACCTGGAACACAAGCTCCGCAAGAGCCGCTCCGAGGTGCTGGCGATCACGGCCGAGATGGTGGCCTATGCCCGCTCCCTTGTGGAGGATGTGGAGTTTTCCTGTGAGGATGCCGGCCGGAGTGATCCGGAATACATGCATGAGGTTATTGAAACCGCCATCAAGGCCGGGGCAACGACCATCAATATTCCCGATACAGTTGGCTATGCCACTCCTGCGGAATTTGGCGACTTGATCGCCGGGATTAATCGCCATGTTCCCAATATCAACGAGGCGGTAATTTCGGTACATGGCCACAATGATCTCGGCCTGGCCGTTGCCAATTTTCTCGAGGCTGTGAAGACCGGTGCCCGCCAACTGGAATGCACGATCAATGGCATTGGGGAACGGGCTGGCAATGCGTCGCTTGAGGAGTTGGTGATGGCCTTGCATGTGCGTCGTAGTTATTTCAACCCCTACTTGGGCCGCCCCCGGGACAGTGCCGAGCCCCTCACCGGTGTACGCACCGAGGAGATCACCAAAACCTCGCGTCTTGTCTCTAATCTCACCGGCATGGTGGTGCAGCCCAACAAGGCGATTGTGGGGGCCAATGCCTTCGCCCACGAATCCGGTATTCATCAGGACGGCGTACTCAAGAACCGCCTCACTTACGAGATTATCGATGCCCAAACCGTGGGATTGATGGATAATCGAATCTCCCTTGGGAAGCTCTCGGGTCGTAGTGCCTTCCGGGCTCGACTTGAGGAACTTGGCTATAATCTTGATGGCGAAGACCTCAATGATGCCTTCATCCGCTTCAAGGAGTTGGCTGACCGCAAGCGGGAGATCGTCGATCGCGATCTGGAGGCCATTGTTAGTGAGCAGGTTCAGCAACAGGGTGAGGCACGATTCCAGTTGCGGCGCGTCCAGGTCAGTTGTGGGACGGGTCTCCAGCCCACGGCCACGGTCACCTTGGCCACGGCCGATGGCACGGAGCTCACGGAGGCGGCGATCGGCACTGGCCCGGTGGATGCCGTCTGCCGGGCCCTCAATCGCCTGGCCCAGGTACCCAATGAACTGGTTGAGTTCTCCGTGAAATCTGTCACCGAGGGAATTGATGCCATGGGCGATGTCACGATCCGCCTGCGTCACCAGGGGATTCTGTATTCCGGTCACTCCGCGGATACCGATATTGTGGTAGCGGCGGCCCAGGCTTTTGTGAATGCCCTCAACCGCCTTGTGGCTGGCGGCCAGGCGAATCCCCTGCACCCTCAAAAGGCGCCTTTGCCGGTCGCCGAGTTGCCCAGGTTGTGATCGAACGGTCTGGTTCTTTTCTGACATCTCTACCCCTCCGACCTTTTTCCGGTGTCTGATTCGCCCTCCAAGACCACCAGAACCCTATATTTACACGTTGGTCATCGAAAAACCGGAAGCAGTTACATACAGTACTGCTTGGCCGCGTCCAGGTCGGTCCTTGAATCGGCTGGAATTGATTATCCAATCTCTGGGGAGATCTTGCAGCAGGCGATTAACAGGTTGCCCACGTCTGGTAATGGTCTGGAGTTGGCCCGTGCCCTCAAGCGCGGCGATCGCCAGGTCGTGCGCGACCATCTCTTGACCGCAAATTCCCTCGACACCTTATACAGTGCCGAGCAGTTATTGAGTGTTCTCTCCCTGCCGGCAGCGGCTGATCTGTTGTTCTCGGAAGCTGTTCATGCTCAGATCGATCGAATCTCGATCTTGCTATTTATCCGGGAACCGGTCGATCATGTTGTCAGTGCCTATGGCCAGGAAGTGAAGCGTAATTACGGCACTTTTGATGTTAATATTGAGGATTATTTTGCTCAATATAATCAGCCTGCCAAGGTGTTCGCTGCCCTTGAAGCGTTCGGGCGATGGCCTGATCTGGTGTCGATGGAAGTCCATAACTATTCGCGCTGTACGGAGGATCTGGCCGATCTTTGTTTTCACTGGCTTGGTTTTGGGGCCTTGGGTGAGCGCGGTCCGGCTCCCCAGTTGGCGGACTCTGGAGAATCAAAGCAGGTGAATCGATCCCTCACCGTGGCGGAATTTGAATTCTGTAAATCCCTGATGGAAATGGGGATGAAGCCCAATCGTCTTTCCGATGCTCTTGTGTCAACTCTTCCGGAGATTAGAAGTGATCTGTTTGACCACTTGGCGCAGTTGGCTGCTCCCCAGATTGCTCGTTTGTCCACGCGATTGCAGCCGGTGCTGAACAGGGTCAACCCCCTGTTGCCTGCCCAAGCGCGTTATGCTTCCATTGCCCATCCCCTGACGCTCCCTGTTGGTAATTCCAGTGGGATTGGGAGCGCGAAGATGTCCGGAGAACAGGCCTGTGGCCCGTCGGACATGTATGGCTTGAATGCGCAACAAATTCGGGTGATCTGTGATGTGCTGACCCTGGATGGATCCCGTCGGCCGCAGAGGTTTTGGATGCCGGCCCTCACGTGGACGCTCCAGCGGATCGCCGCCTTGCGGGCTGGGTGCAGGCGCGTCCTGTCTCCCAGGCCATCCCGCCGCTGAAGGCCTGGGGCTTGGGGCTGGAAAGACCAGCTCCCGACTTAATCCGACAGGACTCTTCCTTGTGTTTGATCAAGCGCGACGGCGCGATGGCGTCGGCAACGCCCATTCACTAGGAAAGCGCTGGCGGGAGGCGGTGGACTTGGACGCATTGACAGGTGGCCCTTTTTTGTGCCAAAGTTTAAGTATTGGCCAATTTTGTACATTTTCACCTTTGGCCCTCTTGGTCGGCGGGCCGTTCTGAAACGTTTCCATGCTCTGGGTCCCGTTCAAGCTGTCGATGAAGGGGTTCTCCCCCCTTTACGTGTCGGTCGCCCTAATCTGCCTCTGTGTCTACGCCCTTTCCGATCAGTTTGACCTATCCCACCCCTGGGATAAAATACTGAAAGAGTTTTCGCTGTATCTGTCCTTCTCCATGTTTTGCGTTTACTTTCTTCAGTACCTCTACTGAAAGGCCAGCAACGACGCATTCCTGCCGAGACAAGCTTCCATTCCCCCTGACGTTGCCGTTTGTCCATGCGCTATCTCGTCAGCACCTCTCGGGCGACAACGTTCTCCCGTGCGCTTCAGCTGGGGGTGCTGTTGCTTGTCGCCCTGCTGATGTTGCTTCCGTTGTTGTGGTTGGTCAGCACGTCCCTCAAGGGCCCGGCTGAAAATATTTTCACCAGTCCACCGACCCTGTTGCCGCTTCGGCCCAGCCTGGAGGCGTATCACCGGCTGTTTGCCGAGACGCCCCTGGCCACCTATCTCCTCAACAGCAGCCTGGTGAGTGGGGTGGCGGTGCTGGCCAATCTTGTGTTCTGCTCCCTGGCCGCCTATCCGCTCGCTCGATTGCGCTTCAAGGGGCGCGGTCTGGTGCTGGCCTTGGTGGTGGCCACGATTCTGATCCCCTTCCAAGTGGTGATGATTCCGCTCTATCTCTTGATGGTTCAACTCGGATTGCGTAACACCCTTTGGGCCCTGATTTTGCCCCAGGCCGCCACGGCTTTTGGCATTTTTTTGTTGCGTCAGAGTTTTCTTGCCGTTCCCGTGGAATTGGAGGAGGCGGCCCGCATTGATGGCTGTACTCCCCTGGGGGAATGGTGGAACGTGATGATTCCTGCTGCCAAAGCCGATCTGATCACCCTGGCCATTTTTGTATTTATTGGCAGCTGGAGTGATTTCCTGTGGCCTTTAATCATTTTGGATGATCCTGAGCGCTATACGCTCCCCCTGGGTCTGCAGCAGTTGGCCAGTAGCTTTTCCCTTGACTGGCGTTTGGTCGCAGCCGGATCGGTGCTTTCGATTCTGCCTGTTCTTTTTCTTTTTATTCTTTTGCAACGTTATATTCTTCCCAGTGCCACTGCCGATGCCGTCAAGGGGTGAGGCGATCAATATTGCCGTTGGCGGGAGAGGGCAGTGCCGTGCTTCCCGGCCTGGGCATGGCCGGCAGCGAGGGGGGGGACAGCATGGGAGGGAGCAGCGAGTTGGCCTTGCTGCGGGGAATCGGCGCGATCGGGAGGACCGGTGGGATCGAACGGCTGGCTGGGTTCGACTCCGCGAACTCTTGGCGCTGCCGTTGGCTCTGATACAACCTTGCTTCTAACTGGGCGTTTTGCTTCTCCAGGGTCTGAAGGCGTTGGCTGAGAATTTGAACCTGTTGTTCCAGCCCATTGCTGCGCGAAAGGATTCGGCTGTTCTCTAGTCCCTGCACCCGTGCCTGCAGGGTCAGGATGGATTTGCTTTGTTCCCGGGTCCGGCCGATCAGGGCCATCAGCAGCACGGTGACCAGCACGCTCAGACCGATCTGAAACCAGGGCATCCAGCGCGGTAGGCGTGCCAAGGAGGTGTCATCGGATTCGGAGGGGGACAACATCGGTGTCGCGGTGGCATGGTTCGAATCCTGGCGCCCTGCGCTACCGATGGCCAGGGCCCCGGGCGGACAGGATGGCCCCCCAGGGCGTAGGGCGTGATGGCGTTGGATTCCAGCGTGGCAGATCCCAGGGTGGTGCATGCCGACCCCTGGTTGTTGGTGGTTGATAAACCCAGTGGCCTGCTCAGCCAGAGCGGCCTTGGGCCGGAGCTGGCGGATGCCGTGCCCGCTCGGCTTGAACCGCACTGGGGGCCCCTGAAGCTGGTGCATCGGCTGGATCGCGACACCTCAGGGCTCCTCGTGCTGGCCCGCGATCCCCAGGCCCATCGGCAGTTGTCGGCGGCCTTCGCCGCCCGCCGGGTGCGGAAGCACTACCTGGCGGATGTGGCCGGTCAGCCGGTCGCCGCGGGCTGGATCGACCAGCCGCTCCTGCGCCGCACCGCCCAGCCGCCTCGCTACGGCGTCGATCCGGCCGGTAAATCCAGCTGCACGGGCTGGCGGCGGTTGCGGGGGAATCGCCATTGGAGCCGGTTGGAGCTGCGGCCCCTCACCGGTCGTTCGCACCAGCTGCGGGTCCATCTTGCTTGGCTGGGCCATCCGATCCTGGGGGACCCGATCTATGGCGATCCCCTCTCCCGCGCCATGGCCCCCCGCCTGCGGTTGCATGCCCATCGCCTGGTGTTCGATCACCCCATCCACGGCCGTCGCCTCGCGCTGATCGCCCCCCTGCCCTGGGGGGCCGAGCCACCGCCGCCGCTTGTGGGATCGGGCCCGGTGGTCCCAGAGTGCGAGGCCGCTTGACGCCCCCACCCCCATGGCCCAGCCCCTGCCGGTGAGCCTGCTTGGTTATCTGGCAGCCAGTCTCACCACGGTGAGCTTTTTCCCCCAAGCCCTCAAGACCGTCCGCAATGGCGACACCAGCGGCATCTCCTTGCGGATGTATCTCCTGCTCACGCTCGGCATCGCCGCCTGGGCGCTCTATGGCTTGATCACCCGCGATGGCCCCCTGATCGTGGCCAACCTGATCACGTTGGTGCCCGCCGTGGTGGTGCTTGAGCGCACGTGGCAAGCGCGACTTCTCCAACAGAAGCGCCTGCGGCTTGGGCAGGAACGATGAGTGGTGAACCCCTCTGGGTGGTGCTGGGGGCCCTCCCCGGCGCCTGGTTGCGGTTCTGGCTGGTGAACCAGCTGGAGCCCTGGTTGCCTCGTCGCCACTGGGGAACGGTGCTGGTGAACGTTTCGGCCTGCCTGCTGTTGGGTCTGGTCTTGGGGCTGGAGGGCCGGGGCCTGCTGAGCTCGGGGGGTGTCACCCTCCTGGCCACGGGGTTTCTGGGCAGTTTCAGTACCCTGTCCACCTTTCTGGCGGAGGTCCAGGGGGTGCTGGGGAAAGGCGAATGGGCTCAGGCGCTTGGTCTGGCGACCACAGCGGTGCTGGGGGGCTTGCTGGCCTTGCTGATGGGCCTGGCCCTGGTCTCCGTTCGATGAGCGCTCCGATGGGGCGTCGCTGGCGGGTCCCGCGCGAACTGCTGCTGGTGGGGGCGGGCGCCGTCCCCGGGGCCCTGCTGCGGTGGTGGCTGCAGGATCCCCTGGTGGCCAACCTGCTGGGGTGTCTGCTGTTCGGTCTGCTGATGGGGCCCGGAGCCGCCAGGCCGCGGCTGCTGCTGGTGGGAATGGTGGGGTTCTGTGGATCACTCACCACCTTCAGCGGTTGGGAGCTCCAGCTTCAGCAGGCCCTGCAGCATGGGCGCCCCTGGAACCTGCTGGCCCTGCTGGGGGGCACCCTGGCCGGGGGGCTGGGGGCGCTGCTGCTGGGGATGGGGCTGGGACGGGGATTGGCGGCCCTGGGACGTCAGGCGCTGAAGGCTTTGCGGGCGGGGATCGGATAGGGAATGCGCCGGTGGCGCATCCGCTTCCATACGCGCACGAAGGCCCGCATCACCAGGTCCAGTTCGGCCCGGCTGATCCCGCTGGCGGCGATCTGGCCATCCTCTTGGCGGGCCTCGACGATGCGACGCACCATGGCGCTGGCCTCGGCCTCGCTGGTGCCGGGGGGCAGGGAGCGCAGGGCGGCTTCGCAACCGTCAGCCAGCATCAGGATGGCCGTTTCGCGGCTGCGGGGGTTGGGGCCCCGGTAGCGGAAGCTGGCTTCAGGGGTGGCCGGATCCCGTTCCCGCGCCAGGTGCAGGAAGTAGCCCATCTTGAGGGTGCCCTGGTGCTCGGGGATGAAGTCGGCGAGGGGACGGGGCAGGCGGTAGCGGCGGGCCAGACGCAGGCCTTCGTCCACGTGGGCCTGCAGGATCGCCGCACTGGCCTGGGGGTTGGCCAGGGTGTCGTGGGGATTGAGGCCCCCCTCCTGGTTCTCAATGAACCATTGGGGCCCGTGGAGCTTGCCCACGTCGTGGTAGAGGGCTCCGGTGCGGATCAGGTCCACATCGGCCTGGATGGCCCGGGCCCCCTCTTCCGCCAACCCGGTGATCATCAGGGTGTGTTCAAAGGTGCCTGGTGCCTCGGTGGAGAGCCGCCGCAATAGGGGGCGTTCCAGGTCGGCTAATTCCATCAGCCGGGCCCGGGTGAGCAGCCCGAAGAAGCTTTCCACCAGGGGCGCCAGCAATAGGCCGGCCAGCAGCAGGCCCACCATCAACACGGCCTCGGAGATCAGGTCGCCGCCTCGGATCGGGTGGCCATCGCCGTGGCCCGCCAGCGCGACCAGTTGTCCAGCGAGCCACTGCAGCAGCAGGGCGCCCAGGGGCAGCAACAGGGCCAGCTGCAGCAGTTGGGCCCGTTGCCTCTGTCGGCCCGCCAGCACCGCGGCCACCGCCGCCACCACCACGGCCATGATCAGCCGGAGATCGGGGAGTTGTTCTAGGGGCCAGGGCCACAGCAGGCTGGCCACCGCCAGCCAGGCCAGGCCCGCCATCGTGCCCAGGCCCTGGGCCAACAGCAGGGTGGGGGGGACCAGAAGCGCCAGCACACTCACCTGGGAGCCGAGCCAGAGCTTGCAGGCCTGAACCACCAGCAGGGTGCCGAGGACGAGCAGGGCCTGGCGGGGTTCCAGGCTGGCTCGCCAGCGGCGCATCACTAGCAGCATCACGGCGGTGGCGGCCAGGGCCTCGCCAAAATGGGCCAGCCAGGGCAAAGGCCGGGGGCGGCGGTTGATCAGGCCGAAGTAATCGAGCACATCAAAGGCCTCACTGCTCACCGGTTCCCCCTGGCGGGTGATCAGATCCCCTTGGTGCACAGTGATGGTGGGCAGACCCCTTTGGGTCACGAGCTCTTCGATTCGGTGCTGGCTCAGCATCGGATCGATCCGCAGGTTCGTGCGGCCCTGCAGATTGCTGGCCAGCAGGCGGCTGCCCAGGCTGCGGCCCGGTGGGGGCTGTTGGTCCAGCTGCAGGCTGGCGGCGAGAAGTAGCTGGGCATCGGCCAGATTGCCGGCTACCCCCTGGCTCAGCATGCGCAGCTGGGCCTGGCGGAGATCGCGCTCCCAGCGCATCAGGTCCACCGGGCTGAGTTGACGCAGCCAGCGCCGTTCAGCGCTGGTCAGTTGCAGGGGATCCACCCGGGGTTGATCGCTGGCCAGCTGGTTCTGAAGGGCCAGCAGTTGGCGATCCAGCTGGGACTGCAGCTGTTGGGTGGCGTGGTCGTCCACCACCTGCACCTGGGTGCGGGGCACCATCTGGCTGCGGCGCTGCTCCAGGGCCGCGCTGTCCATCACCGTGGCGTTCCGGGGGGCATGGACGGTGAAGGGGGCCAGCCGCCCGGGCCTCAAGCTGGGTTCCACCAGCCAGGGCCAGCTGGACAACAGCGCCACCAGCAGGCAGGCCAAAATCACCGTTCCCAGGCCTGGCCCGTGCCAGGGCACCAAGGCCTGGCGAGGCCGTTCCAGCCGCAGCAGCTGCCTCCAGAGCCGCTTCAGCGGATGAACGCCGGTTGGCATGGTGGAAAAGGGGTGGATCAACCTAGCGGCCCCAACGCTTGGGGTTGCATGCTGGGAACTGGCGCTACTCCATCCATGGCCACCCTGCTTGACGGCCGTCGCCTGGCCGCTGCCATTGAAGCGCGGCTGGCGGCGGTGGTGGCCGCCGGCCGCGATCAGGTCGGTCGCCCGCCGGGGTTGGCGGTGCTGCGGGTGGGAAACGATCCAGCCAGTGGCGTGTACGTGGCCAACAAAGAGAAGGCCTGCAGCCGCGTTGGCATCCTGAATCTCGGCAGCCATCTGCCGGGGGACAGCCCCGCCGCCACCGTGCAGGCCACGATCGAGGGGCTGAACGCCGATCCGGCCGTGGACGGCATTTTGCTGCAGTTACCCCTGCCCCCTGGCCTGGCGGAGGGGCCGCTGCTGGCGGCGATCGATCCGGACAAAGATGCCGATGGCCTCCACACCCTCAACCTGGGCCGGCTGCTCAAGGGGGAACCAGGTCCGCGCAGCTGCACCCCCGCCGGGGTGATGGCCCTGTTGGCGGCATCAGGGGTGACGCTGGCCGGCAAGCGGGCGGTGGTGGTGGGCCGCAGCATCCTGGTGGGCCAGCCGATGGCCCTGATGCTGCAGGCCGCCGATGCCACCGTGAGCGTCGCCCATTCCCGCACCGTCGATCTGGCCGCCCTCACCCGCCAGGCCGAGGTGTTGGTGGTGGCGGCCGGTCGCCCCGGCATCGTGGGGGCGGAGCATGTGCGTCCCGGGGCGGTGGTGGTGGATGTGGGCATCCACCGCCGGCCCGAGGGGGGGCTCTGCGGGGATGTGCGCCACGATGAGGTGGAGCCGATCGCCAGTGCCCTGTCGCCCGTGCCGGGCGGCGTCGGACCGATGACCGTGGCCATGCTCCTGGTCAACACCGTGGTGGCCTGGTGCCACCGCCATGGGCTGGAGCACGGATTGGACGATCTGTTGCCCTGAGCCCCTACGGGTCCCTGGGGTTTGGGCTGGGCTGTAAGAATCGCGCCGAGCACCTAGTTCCCCATGACCGCGGCGGTGAGCACGGCCTTTGATTTCACCGCCTATCTGGAAGATTCCAGGCTTCGGGTGGAGGAGGCACTGGATGGCGCCCTAGGTCCGGAGCGCCCCGAAGTCTTGAGGGAGGCGATGCGCTATTCCTTGCTGGCCGGTGGTAAGCGGCTACGACCGATTCTCTGCCTGGCGGCCTGTGACTTGGCCGGGGGCCGGGCGGAGCAGGCCATGCCCACGGCGGTGGCGCTGGAGATGATCCACACCATGTCGTTGATTCACGACGACCTGCCGGCGATGGATAACGATGATCTCCGCCGTGGTCGACCCACGAACCACAAGGTCTACGGCGAAGCCAGGGCGATTCTCGCTGGGGATGCCTTGCTCACCCGGGCGTTTGAAATGGTGGCGCTGCGCAGTCCCGGCCTGCCGGCGGAGCGGCTGTTGGCCGTGGTGGGGGAACTCAGCCTCGCCTCCGGAGCCCCGGGTCTGGTGGGGGGCCAGGTGGTGGATCTGGACAGCGAAGGCAAGGAGGTGGATCTGGACACCCTCGAATACATCCATCTCCACAAGACCGGTGCCCTGCTGCGGGCCTGTGTACTCAGCGGTGCCCTGATCGCCGGGGCCTCCGATGAGCTGCTGGAGGCCCTGCGGACCTATGCCCGCGGCATTGGCCTGGCCTTCCAGATCATCGACGACATTCTGGACGTCACGGCGAGCAGCGAGGTGCTTGGCAAGACCGCCGGCAAGGACCTCAGCGCGGATAAGACCACCTATCCAAAGCTGCTGGGGCTGGAGGAATCCCGCCGTCGGGCCGTGGCGCTCGTGGCTGAGGCCAAGGCGGCTCTCACCCCCTGGAGCGATGGCCTCGCCGGGGGGCGGGCGGCGCCGCTGCTGGCCCTGGCCGACTTCATCACCGGGCGGGATCGATGAACGTTGTCGCGGCCCTGTTGGCCAATGGGGTCCTGTGGTGGGGGTTGGCCGCCTGTGGGGTGGCCCAACTCTCCAAGCTCGTGATCGAACTGGTGGTGCACCGTCGCTGGAACCCCAGGGTGCTGGTGGAAACCGGCGGCATGCCCTCCAGTCATTCGGCGTTGCTCACCGGGACGGCCGCTGGCCTGGGGTGGCAGCTGGGCTTCGACGACCCGCTCTTTGCCCTGGCGGCGATCATGTGCTTTGTGGTGCTCTACGACGCCTCCGGGGTGCGGCGGGCCGCTGGACTCACGGCGGAGCGGGTGAATGGCCTCAGCGATCCGGCCCTGCCGCCCCTGAAACAGAACCTGGGCCACACCCGGTTGGAGGTGCTGATTGGCAGCCTGATGGGGCCGGCGGTGGCCCTGCCCGGCCTGGTGTGGGTGGGCACGCCCTTGGCGCTGGCCCAGCGCTGGGGTTGGGCCGCCGGCCTGGGCTGACCCCTAGGGTGACCAGCGCCAGCCTGGGATCCTGGGCCTTGTCATGGCGTCCTCCCACCCATGGCCGTTGAACCCCAGCCTGCCTTGACCGCTGCCCAAGACGAGGCGGAGGCGGCCTTTGCCACCTGGTTGGCCGCCCCTGCTGATGGCAGTCCCTTCGTGTTGCGGGGGTATGCCGGCACCGGCAAGACATTTTTGGCGATGCGCCTTCTGGCCCTGGCCGATGCGGCCGGACTCTGCTGGACCGTCGTGGCTCCCACCCACAAGGCCGTTGGTGTATTACGGCAGCAACTGGAGCGGGTGGGCCTGCGCCCCACCTGGTACCCCTCCACGATTCATCGTCTGCTGCGGTTGAAGTTGCGCCGGGAGCGGGAGTTGGAGCGCTGTGAGGCCACCGAGCAGACCGCCCAGGCCCTGGAGCATCTGGGGTTGGTGCTGGTGGATGAGGCCTCGATGATTGACAGCGAGCTGCTGGAGATCAGCCTGCGCTGCGCCCATCCCTATCGCTGTCGCCTCGTGTTTGTGGGGGATCCGGCCCAGTTGCCCCCCGTGGGGGAGAGCTCCAGTCCGGTGTTTGACCTCTCCCGTTGCCGTGGGGCGGAGCTCACCGCTGTGGTGCGCCACGGCGGGCCGGTGTTGCGGTTGGCCGCCGGGCTGCGGGGGGGTGCCCTGCCCTGCTGTCGCCCCCCCGTTCTGCCGCCATTGCGTCAGCCGGCGGGTCAGGTGGCGATTCTTGAGCGGCGGGACTGGCTCAGGGCGGCGCAGGAGGCACTGCGGCGCTGCGCAGGCACCGACAACCCCGACCTAGTCCGCATCCTCTGTTACACGAATCGCTCCCTGGAGGAGTTGGTGCCGATGGCCCGACGGGCCCTGCATGGGGCGATGGCGGATCAGTTGGCCGTGTTGCCGGGGGAGGTGCTAATCACCCGTTCGGCGGTGCTGGCACCGGCCTGTCGGGAGGGGGAGGCGGGGGGGGAAGAGCCGGACATGGTGCTGGGCTCCAACCGGGAACTCCTGGTTCAGGATGTGGCCCCGGAACGCTGTGATCTGGCGGATTTCGGGGTGGGCCATGACGATGGTCTGAGCGCTCCGGTGATCGAGACGCTCCAGGCCACGGTGGAGGCCGGCCAAGGACGCCTGCGGCTGCGGCTGTTGCCCCCGATCGGTTCACCCCAACGCCTGGCCCTTGACACGGTGCTCCAGCAGCTGCGTCAGCAGGCCAGGGCCGCCGGTCGGCAGGGCGGGCGGCCGCTGTGGCGGCGCTTTTTTCTGGTTCGGGATGCCTTTGCCTCGTTGGGTCCGGCTGCCGTGCTCACGGTGCACCGCAGCCAGGGCAGCACCTTCTCCGAGGTCTTCGTGGATGGGGATGTGTTCAGACCCGCCGATCCGGTGCTGCGTCGCCAGTTGGTGTACGTGGCGGTCACCCGGGCGAGCCAGGCGGTGGCGTTGGTGGCCGGCAGCGCCAGCGTTGCGGACCAGGAATGCTGGCGGCGGTGGCTGGATGCCGGTGCCCTTGAGGCTCACGACCTACGGGAGCAGCCTGCTGGATGATTGCAATGGTCTAGCGGGGCTCAAGCGTGGGAGGATGTTGCCCATAATATTCCCCCGGGGTAATTTGCGAATGGTTGCGGTGGTCCTTCCGCATGAGTGGAGTATTAGTGCTACTCCTCTTCTCCCGGAGGATCCGCCCCGCGGATCCTCGTTGGCGGATCCGAATGCGGCCTCCGCGCTACCTCCCCTTCAGGCCAGTAGCTCCGCCATGGTGATCCTGGGAGGCAGCTTGGTGCTGATGGTGGTGGTGATGGTGCTGCTGGCCCGTGTGATCTTTCCCGGCAGCTTCGGGGGAGGGCCCTGGAGCACTCCCCCACGTCACCCCGGCCGTCATTCCATCTGGCAGCGGTGTCTCTCTGCCTTGGAATGGAGGTCTGAACGAAAGGAGGTGATCCACGATCCAGACTATCTCTACAAGATCACGAAAGACGATGAGGATCTGCCAGGCGACGGCAAGGATTGAGCCTGAGTTTTCTGTCTATTTAATGGCCTGATGGGATTTTGGTGGCAATTTTGGTGAATCTTAGGGTGTTGGATCGGCGTGATTAGCTTAGGACCAGGCCCTCAATTCCTTGCCAGCCCAGATAGACCGCCAACCCCAGACTCACCGCTCCCATCAGGATCTCTCCATGGCGCAACAGCAGGGTTTTTCCCTGAACGAGCCAGGGTTGCACGCGCTCTTGTCCCAGTGCTCCCAGGGCCATCAAGGGCACCAGCAGCAGGAGGCCGCTGATCAGGCTGAAGCCCGTGACCACGATCACTTCTTGCTGACGGTTCAATTGGGCGGCCAGCACCCCGCTGGCCGCCTTGGCATAGAGAAACAGATCATCCGGGCTGGCCACCTGCACGACGCTGCTCAGGCCCAGGAGCAGGGGCAGGGGCAGGGCACAGAAGCGATCCAGCCGTTGGGCCCAGGGGGGCTGGGCATCGCCCTCCTCCCGGCGCTGCAGCAGGGAGTTCAGCCCCAGGGCGAGGAGCCCGCCGGCCGCCACCAGATCCAGGCCCGTGCGATGGCTTGTGCCCTTCTCCATGCTCAGCAGCAAGCCATGGCCGACGCTGAGGAGGAGCGTGATCGTCACGGCGGAGGTGACCAACCAGCCCAACACCAGCCAGCCGCCCCGACGCAGGGGATGGAGACCGAGCAGCAGCAGCAATAGCAGGCCGATATGGAGGGGACTGAAGCCAATCGCGAGACCGAAGCCCGCCAGTTCCCCCGCCAGGGGGAGCAGGGACAGGCCAGTCGTCAGGGTTGGGGCCGGATCTGCCGCGAACATAAGCATGGCTTGACTACACGGCCCAGCATTCTGGTTGTTCAGCGACTTCGCCGATCCCAGATCCCGAGATGCCGATCGGTTCGGCAAGCGGCACGGTCTTGGCCTCAGCTCCGGATCTCGAACCAATCGGTGCCGGTGATCGCCACCCGGGTGCTGGACACCTCCCTCACCTGGGCATCGTTGGTGCCTTTCTCACACCAAAACACCAGTTCGCCGAGCTCGTGCTGGCTGCCCTCGATTTCCACCTCCACCGACCCGTCGCAGTTGTTGCGCACCCAACCGCTCAATCCCAGTTCATCGGCACGGCGCTTGCAGGCATTCCGATAGCCCACGCCTTGCACCACGCCCCGGACGATCAGCCGCCAGCGTTCCAGGTTGGCGCTTGGGCGCTTCTGGGGATCACTGGGCTGGAGGAAGCGCCGTTCGTTGGCCGCGGCACGACGGTCGCGGCTGCGGCGGCCAGGCGCCAGGGAATCTCCGGGCATCCAGCCCAATGGAGGTGAAGCCAACTGGCGTGAACGTTTGGTGTTGTCCATCCTTCGGGCCTCCGCGGGGATCCCCAGCCTTCAAGCTGCCACAATTCAACCGGGGCGGCCACGGTGTCGAGCTGCCATCGATGGAATTCATGACCTGGGACCTGTTCGCCGCGGCGCAGTAGCAGGCTGTTCCGTTCCACCGTGGCCTGGCGATAGCCGAGGCTCAGGGAGCCCCGATGGGCAGAAAACGGCAGCACGCCAGCCATGGCATGGCGTTCCCCCTGGCCATCCTCCAGCCACTCGCCCAGCAGCAGCAGGCCTCCACATTCGGCCACCACCGGCACGCCAGCGGCGGCCGCCTGGCGCAGGTGTTGGAGGCTGCGCTGGGCTGAGGCCAGCCCCTCGGCATGCAGTTCCGGATAGCCACCGGGCAGCAGCACCGCCCGAGCGCCGGTGGGCAAGGGCTCATCGGCCAGCGGACTCCACGGCACCGCCTCCAGCCCCACGGCGGCCAACAACTCCGTTGCTTCCGGATAGCGGAAGTGAAAGGCGGCGTCACTGGCCACCGCCACCGGCAGCGGGCCGGTGGGGGGGATCGGCCTGGGGGTGGGGCTGGGCTGCTCCAGGCACCATGGCACCGGATTGGGGCCCGCCTCTCCCCCCGGCGGAGCCAGTAACGGCCAGATCCGATCCATCGCCAGGTGATCCTCCGCCAGCTGGGCCCACTGCCGTTGCCGTTCCTCCAGATCATCCAGCTCCTGGGCGGGGAGCAGGCCGAGGTGGCGTGAGGGCAATTCCAGGCTGGGATGGTGGGGCAGCACCCCCAGCAGTGGCACCTGGATGCTGGCCAGGGCTTCTGCCAGCAGGGCGCGATGACGGTCGCTGCCAACCCGGTTCAGCACCACCCCCGCCAGGGTTATGGCCGGTGGACCGTGATCCCGGAAGCCGCGGACCAGCGCCGCCACGGAACCGGCCTGGCGGGAGGACTCCACCACCAGCACCACCGGCAGATCAAGCAGGGCGGCCACGGCCGCGGAACTTCCCTCACTGCCGGGCCCCCGCCCATCGAAGAGGCCCATCACCCCCTCCACCAGCACCCGCTCGGCCCGCTGGCCATGCCAGGCGTAGCTGCGCCGCACCCACTCCGGGCCACAGAGCAGGGGATCAAGGTTGCGGCAGGGCCGCCCGGCCACCGCCCCCAGGAGCTGGGGGTCGAGGTAGTCGGGCCCCACCTTGAACGGTTGGACCGTGGCGCCCCGATGGCGTGCGGCGGCCAGCAGGCAAAGGCTGAGCAAGGTCTTGCCGCTGCCGCTGCACGGGGCCGCAATTAAACAGCTCACGGAAGGGCGGCGCCGGTCCGCCCATTCAAACGCTCAGCTCGGCAGGAGGGCGGCCGCCAGGGGGGCTGCGGCGGCCAGCAACGGGTTGGTGGAGTCGTGGCCTCCCCCCAGCAACCGGGCCAATTCCTTCTCTTCGCTTTCCTCGGGCAGCGGCACCAGATCCTCCACCAGTTCCATCGCCGCCATGCCGCCGGATTCCAGTCGCATGCAACCGCCGGATTCGGAGCAGAGAATCACGCACAACGGTTGGCGTTGCTCGGGCCGGCAGATCAGACGCAGGCCCACGATGGCACCGGGATGGGTCTTGGGAACGCCCACGGGCACCGGCATCAGGCGAAAGTGAACCGTGGCGCCATCGCTGCGCTCAAATTCAGCGGCGATGCCCGCGCCGATGCCATCGCCGATGCCATCGCCAGCCACCGCCTCTCGGTTCACCAGATGCCAGCCGAGCCGGTCGGCGATCCAGGCCGTCAGCAGCAGCCCCTTCACCGGATGGTCCCCCTCCACATCGATGTCGAGCTGGACCACGTGGTTGAGGGCATCGCGGCGGGAGGGAGGATCGAACACCATCGCCAGGGATTCGCGCCAGCTGCGCAGGCGCAGCCAGTTCAGATCGTTGAGGGCTTGACCGGTGGCGATCCGTTCCACCAGCAGGTCGAGGCAGCGTCGGGGTTGACCGAGGGAGCTGTCGATCACCAGGCGGCGGGGGGGCGGGGCCAGGGCCTGCAGCATCTCCATCGGTTCATCCAGGCTGCTGTTCCACCACACCCAGCAGGGCAGGGTGTCCCCAACCAAGGGGTGGATCATGGCCAGGTTCTGCTGCAGGGCCCCCATGCCGCCCCGCAGCACGACCACATCACCGCAGGCTGCCCCGGTGCTGCCTTCCTCGGGGAGGGGGCAATAGGCGGCCACAAGGGTTTCCAGGGGCTGGGCCGGATCGAGGGTGGCCGCCAGGGTGATCAGCCGTCGTGGGGTGTGGGCGCTGATGGCGCTGTCCACGAAGCGACCCCGCAGATCTTCGCTGCCATGGCCCCCGGCCTGCTGGCCCACAGACCAGGCCAGGCGCGGATCCATCGGCGCGGTGCTGGGGGGGAGGCCACAGTCGCTGACGGCCAGGCGTGCCGCTTCCAACAGTTCCGGGCTCACCAGGCCACTGATCGGTCCATCAATGCGCCCACAGCGCACCAGCTGTTGCTCCAGCCAGGCGGGATCCCAGACGATCAGGACAAAGGTGGCGGCGCCGCTAGAGGCCTCCAGATTGCTGTCCCAGAGCTGCTCCAGGTAGGGCGACACCTCGGTGGGGGGCAGGGCCAGGGGCGCTTGAAGGGTGAGCTGGGCGGACATGGCGAGGGCGGTGAGGGGACGGAAGGCGGAAGGCGGGACGGTTCAGGGGCGACGCCAGATCAGGCCGTCCTCGGCCAGTAGGTTGTCGGCGGCGGCGGGCCCCCAGGTGCGGGCTTCATAGGGATGGACCGGCAGCTGCCAGGGGGCGTCTTCGATCAGCTCCAGCAGGGGGGTGTAGAGGCGCCAGGCGGCTTCCACTTCATCACTGCGGGTGAACAGGGTCGGGTCCCCAAGCATGGCGTCCGCCAGCAGCCGCACATAGCCCTCATCGGAGGGCTCCCCGAAGGAGTCGTCGTAGGAGAAGCCCATGTCCACCGGCCGGCTGCGCATCCCGGAGCCGGGTGCCTTCACCTCGAACTTGATCTCTGCCCCTTCATCCGGCTGGATGCGCAGGATCAGCTGGTTGGGGGTGGGGGAGCCACCGGCCGCATCAAAGAGATGGACGGGGGCTTCGCGGAAGGTGAGCACCACCTCCGACAGGCGCTTGGGCAGGCGCTTCCCGGTGCGCAGGTAGAAGGGCACCCCCTGCCAGCGCCAGTTGTTGATGAACACCTTCATGGCCACATAGGTTTCGGTGGTGCTGTTGGGGTTCACCCCCGGTTCTTGGCGGTAGCCACTCAGGGGGGTGGCGGGGCTTCCGCCAGGGCCGTATTGGCCGCGCACACAGCATTTCCAGGCTTCGTTCTCATTGGCGAGGTGGGCGGCCTGAAGCACCTTGGCCTTCTCGTTGCGAATGGCCTCCGGGTCGAACCGCCCGGGCGGTTCCATCGCCGTTAGGGCCAGGATCTGGGTGAGGTGGTTCTGGACCATGTCCCGCAGGGCGCCGGAGCTTTCGTAGTAGCCCGCCCGCTCTTCCACGCCCACGGTTTCTGCCGCGGTGATTTGCACGCTAGAGATGTAGTTGCGGTTCCAGATCGGCTCGAAGATCGTGTTGGCAAAGCGCAGCACCAGAATGTTCTGGACCGTCTCCTTTCCGAGGTAGTGGTCGATCCGGAACACCTGGCTCTCCTTGGCACAGGTCTGAACCACCTTGTTGAGGGCCTGGGCACTGCCGTAGTCGCGTCCAAAGGGCTTTTCGATCACCACGCGGCTGCGGTCGGGATCAGCGAGCAGGCCGGCGCTGGCCAGGGCGCGGCAGCCACTGCCATAGAACTCCGGGGACACCGAGAGATAGAAGGTGCGGTTGCCACGGGTGGCGCGCTGGCGATCGAGGTGGTCGAGTCGGTGCCCCAGCCGCACCAGATGCTCGGTCTGCTGCAGATCCACTGGTTCGTAGAACAAACCCTGGGCAAAGTTCTGCCAGGCGCTGTGGTGCTCGCTCACGGTGGCGGCCATGGCCTCGGCCATGCGGCTGCGAAATTCCTCATCGCTCCAGGGGCGGCGGGCGCAACCGAGCACGGCGAATTCACTGGGCAGGCGCCGCTGCCGGAACAGTTCGAACAGGGCCGGAATCAGCTTGCGGTGGGTCAGGTCGCCACTGGCGCCGAAGATCACCAGGCACTGGGGTGAGATCACCCGTTCCTGGCGCAGGCCGACCCGCAGCGGATTGGTGAGGATGGCGGTCATGGGGGGGGCGGTGGCCTCTGCCCTTGGTTTAACGGCGACCAGCCGCTTCTGCCGCCGCTTCGGCGCCTGGATCACCTTCTGGGGTGGGTGCAGGGGCGAATGTGTGTGAACGCGCACGGCAAGCCTGCGGTAGCGGGCCAGCAAAACGGCCCACCTTTGGGGCGGGCCGATGGGAAGGTTGGTGCTGAAGCCCGCAGGCACGCCCAGGGGGGCGTTTGTCAGCCGATCAATAGGTTTCGACGTGCCAGCGTTCGGCTTTCTTCAGTTGGGGACGCAGCTGGCTCCAGTCCAGACCTTTGGAGCTGGCCGCGGCGGTCATGGCGTCGTCGATGCCCGGTTCCATGCCACGCAGGCCGCACATATAGACATGCGTGCGGGAGTCTTCGATCATGGCGAAGATCTCATCGGCATGCTCCAGTACCCGATCCTGGATGTACATCCGACCCCCTTTGGCATTGTTCTGCTCGCGACTGATCGCTTTGGTGTAGCGGAAGTTCTCAGGGAATTCCGAGAGATAGCGATTCAAGTCGTCGTCGTAGAGCAGGTTGGCGGTGGTGGGGGACCCCATGAACAGCCAGGCTTTGCCACGGAAGTGCCAGCTATTTTTCTCCCGTTCGGTCGGCTCAAACATGCGGCGCAGATAGGCGCGCATCGGGGCGATGCCGGTGCCGGTGGCCAGCATGATCACATTGGCTTCCTCATCCGCAGGAAGCAGCATCTCCTTGCCCACCGGACCGGTGATCTTCACCTTGGCGCCGGGCTCGATGTCACAGAGGAAGGTGGAGCAGACGCCATAGATGGTTTGGCCCTCCTTTTCGTACTGCAGTTGGCGCACACAGAGGGACACCGTGTCGTCCGCCATGTTGTCGCCGTGGCGGGTGCTGGCGATCGAGTAGAGGCGGAGCTTGTGGGGCTTGCCGTTGCTGTCGGCGCCGTCGGGAATGATGCCGATGCTCTGACCTTCCACGTAGTGCAGCTGGGGATCACCACCGGCCAGATCGAAGGTGATGTGGTTGACCCGGCCGATGGCGCCTTCCGCCAGCAGGCTGTAGTTCTCGATGACGGTGCCGACGAACGGCGCCTTGGGTTTGTACAGGTTGACGGGGACGTTCGCGTGGTGCATGGCGGCGGGATTGGTTGGGGCTGCTTGGGCGGCAGGCGCTGGGGCAGGTGCTGACTCTGGTGCGGTGGGGCTGGGGGCCTCGAAAAGGACTTCGGCCACCAAGGACTCGTTGATCGCCTTGATCCGTCCCCCGCGGCGGGCGATGGTCTGGATCAGCGATTGCAGCTGGGCGAAGGGAACCGTGATCTGCCGTTCTGCTCGGCGCTGCTTGCCGACGCCATAGCCATCCACGACCACGGTGAACATGCGGCTGTCGGACTGGGACGCTCTGCCCGTGGAAACACGCATGTGGACGCCGCCAGAAAAATCGCGCTGATCATAGGGAACTTTTCCCCCGCTTTCAAATCAGCTGGGCCGGCATTCCTGGCCCACCCCTCCGCTCCCCCCAGACGTTCAGGGTCGCTACCTTGGGCGACAAAGTTGTAGGCCGGTGATCGATCGGCCTGCAGGGTGACGCTTTCGGCTCCACCCGTTCCCCAGGGCGATTGGCCCTGATCGAGCCCCCGCCTGTTCCTTGACGCAGCTTCTGGCCCCGTTCCCCTCCGCCTCCGCCCCGCTTCCGTGGACCAGCCCATCGGATCGGTCCGCGTGTGCTCTGGATACGATTCAACAGACCATGGAGCGGTTCCCCCAGGGAACCCGTCGGTTGGCGGTCCAGTTGCGGCTTGACCTGGATCCCCAATGGCTGTGGGCGGTGCTCACCGATTACAACGCGCTGCATCAGTACATTCCCAATCTCTCCTCCTCCCGGCTGCTGTGGCGACGGGGTCAGAGGGTGGCCCTGGAACAGGTGGGGACCCAGCAGTTTTGTGGCGTGCGCTTCAGCGCCAGGGTGGAGCTTGAGCTTTGGGAGGAACGGGAGCAGGGCCGTCTGGGTTTCCAGATGCGCGCGGGTGACTTTCGTTGCTTTGAGGGCTGTTGGCGGATCGGGGTGGATCCCACCAGCACCTGGATGCTCTACGACCTCAAAGTGCAGGGCATGCCGGGCATGCCGATCGGCTTGATCGAGCAGCGACTGCAACAGGATCTGGCCTGCAATCTGCGCGGTGTGCAGCAGGAAGCTCAGCGCCGGGCTGATTTAGCCTGATCAGATTCCCGTTCTGGCCAGGAATTCAATTCAACCCTGGACATTGCCTGATGGAATTGAACAATATTTCCTGATTGTCGTGGTCTTTAAGCTTCCCTCATCCCCAGAATCAGTTGGGGAGTAGGGGCTTTTTTAATGCTCTTTATTTGCTTTTTTTGATACCCCCAAGGGGATTCGAACCCCTGTCGCCTCCGTGAAAGGGAGGTGTCCTAGGCCTCTAGACGATGGGGGCGAGGCCACGGGTTGGCATGGAAGCGAGCATCCAAAACACAACGAGCGTGGGAGAAGCGTGAAGACGTATCCCTTTGAATCGCTGGAATTTGGATGGCCGCACGTTACCGGCTCCCGATGAATTGGAAGTTACGGGGCGGAGGGACCCTTCGTCAAGGGACGGGCCGCGGCGGGGCGGGCTGGCTGGCTTCCAGGGCGGTCTGGCCACTCCAGATCGGCACCGTGAAATGGAAGCAGGCGCCTTCATCGGGTTCGGACACCACCCAGATGCGGCCCCCATGGACCTCGGCGATGCGTCGGCAGACCGACAGGCCCACTCCGAATCCGGAGGTGTTTCCTGATGTTTGCGGCAGCCTGACCCGATCCTGGAAGATCCGCTGCTGTTCCTCGCGCGGAATGCCTGGGCCGCTGTCGCAGATACTCACCTGCACCCACTGACTGGTGCGGTGCAGGACGGTGAGACACACCCGTCCCCCATCGGCGGTGAATTTCAGGGCATTTTCAATCAGATTGAGCAGCACCTGGCGCATGCGCCGTTTGTCGGCATAGACGTCCGGGAGATCGGCGGGGATGTCGGTGAGGAGATCGAGATCGCGGTTCACCCACAGCTTCTCCAATTCCAGAATGGCCTCGGCCGCCACATGGCCCAGGGACAGGCGCTGGGGATTGAACAGCGCCTCCCAGCGGGTGGTGCCCACCTCGAGAAGGTCCTGGGACAGCGCCTCGATGTCGTCGAGGCGGCGGCTGAGTACGTCCCGGAACCGGGGCTCATCGATCTGACCCAGGCGGTGGCTCTGGAGGGCCAGCTTGGCCGCCGTGAGTGGCGTGCGCAGCTCATGGGCCACCATCCGCAACAGCCGTTCCTGCACGCCCAGGCGTTCGATCAGGGTTTCGTTTTCCTGACGTAGCACCAGCAGCTGGTCCTCCAGCTCCACTTCCTTTTGGGTGCGGCTGCCATCAATTTCGGCAGGTCGCAGGCTCACCCCCAGGCTGCTCACCACTTCCATCTGATGCCAGCGGGGCAACCAGTTGCGCAGTTGCACGGAGATGGTGCTGCCGGCAAACACCTGGCGGGGCAACGGGGCCAGCTTCACCAGCGCCGGGGTGGCCACGAGGCGGTGCAACTCCAGCAGCTCGGGGTACTTGCCGGGATCGGCCACCTCGAGGTTGACGTCAAAACCCAGGTCCTCATGCCGCAGAAAGTGCATCAGCATGCGCAGGTCTGAGCTGGCGAGCTGGTAGCTGTTGGCCAGCAGCAGCAGGGTCAGGTCTTGGCGCGGTGGCGCCGCCTCGATCGTGTCGACCTGGAGGGACCGGGGTTTGGGGTTGTAGGAATCCCCTGCAGCTGGCACCGAGACAAGGTCAAAATCCTGCCTACCTTATGGGGATTTTGGGCATGGCCGCTTTGAGTGGCTAGGACAGAAGGGTCCCTGTCCTGCCCCGGCACGCCATGTCCAACTCCATCGGCAGTGTCCCCGGTCGGTCCGAGGGCCCGCCCTTCCACCGGGTGCCCCTGTCTCCGCCGGGGCCCGCCGACCCGGCCCCCCGTCCCCCCAGCCGCATCCGCCTCGACAGCAGCCTGCGCCGCTGGTTTGCGCGCAATCTGGGGCTGTGGCGTTCCCGACGTCTGTACTTTTTTGCCAACGAGGAGGTGTTGCGGGTCGATATGTTGCTGCGGGTGGAGAGCTTCAGCGAGCCCGTGGAGGGGGAAGCGGCCTATCGCTTCAGTTGGTGGCCGGAGCAGGAGTTCGGATTCTTTGATCAGAAACCCCAGTATCCGCGCGAAGGCCGGACGGAGGCCTACCTCTGCGGCCATCAGTTGCGCCGCAGCAAGTGTTTCTTGAATGATTTTCCTATCCACAGTCAGATCCGGCAGGTGGATGAACACGAAGTGGTGTTTGAATCCCACTACCTCCAAACGGATGTGACCGAGCACGTTCGCCTGATCGATGAGGATCGTTTGCGGTCGCGCTCCATCTATTCCTGGCGGCAGGGGGTGCTGGAACTGGCCGAGATGCACCACGAGGAGCGGCTGGAGGGGGCGGGCCCGTGCCTGGCGGCGAGCGCCTGATCTGGCTTGAGGGGACCGCCGGGGGGACGGTCTCAGGCACCGGCCCGCATCGACGGCCGAACTCCGGAGCATGCATCAGCATGGAGGGGTCCGGATTCGATCCCCTTGTCCTTTCTGCTGCGTCACTCCCGAAAGCTGGTGCTGGCCCCCCTGGTGGCCCTGCCCCTGCTGTTCGCTCCCCTGGCCGTTCAGGCCACCCCGGCCACCCCTACGGAGATGTCCCTCTACACCCGGATCGGCGCTCTGAATGTCTGCATCTCCCGCTCTGCTGGGGTGGAGTTCGATAAATCGGTGGCGATTGCCGGTGAAACGGTGGCGCGGGTGATTGAGGGCCAGCATCAGAGCCAGATTCAGCAGGTGGGCAACAAGGCCCTCACGATTGAGGAACTGCGGAAGGGCTCGATCAATTCGGTGGTGCTGGGCTCCGCCGAGTTGTGCCCCAAGCAGGTGCCCCCTGAGGTGTTGAAGAAGGTGCAGGACGCCCTCAAGCAACTCGGTGGCAAGGGCGCCCCAGCGCCGAAGTAGGGCCTGCCCCTTTGGCATGCCGTCTCCCCTCCCTCCCCTTCCCGGTGCCCGTTGATGGCTGTCGTGCGTCTGGCCGACTACCAACCGTTCCCCTACACGCTGCCGCAGCTCGATCTGACGGTGCGGCTCTTCGCCGACCATGCCCTGGTGACGGCCGCCTTAGCGGTGGTTCCCCGGCAGGGCTGCGCTGGGGAGCCCCTGGCCCTGGCGGGGGTGGACCTGGAGCTGCTGGAGCTGGCCCTCGATGGCCAGCCCCTGGCGCCCACCGCCTACCGGCTCGAGGAGACTGGTCTGGTGGTGCTGGAACCGCCCCGGGGCCCGTTCCGGTTGGAGAGCACGGTGCGGATCCACCCCCAAGCCAACACCACCCTGGAGGGGATCTATGCCAGCGGGGGATTGATCACCAGCCAGTGCGAAGCGGAGGGGTTTCGCCGCATCACCTTCCATCCCGACCGGCCCGACCTGCTCAGTCGCTTCCGGGTGCGGATCGAGGCGGATCGGGCCAGCTGCCCGGTCCTCCTCTCCAATGGCAACGGCGTGGAGGCCGGTCCGCTGGCCGACGATCCCCAGCGCCATTACGCCCTCTGGGACGATCCCTTCCCCAAGCCCTCCTATCTCTTTGCCTTGGTGGCGGGGTCGCTGGTGGAGGTTCGCGACCAGTTCACCACCGCCAGCGGCGCTGTCGTGCAGCTGCGCCTGCATGTGGAGCCTGGCGATGAACCGTTCACCACCCATGCCATGGCCTCCCTGAAGCGATCGATGGCCTGGGATGAGCAGGTGTATGGCCTTGAGTACGACCTGGAGGAATTCAATATCGTTGCCGTGCGCCATTTCAACATGGGCGCCATGGAGAACAAGAGCCTCAATATCTTCAACTCAAAGTTGGTCCTGGCGGACGCGGAAACGGCCACTGACGGCGAGCTGGAGCGGGTGGAAAGTGTGATCGCCCATGAATATTTCCATAATTGGACCGGCAATCGCATCACCTGCCGCGACTGGTTTCAGCTGTCCCTCAAGGAGGGGCTCACCGTGTTTCGGGATCAGTGCTTCAGTGCTGATCTGCATGGCCAGGCCCAGACCCGCATTGAGGCGGTGGCCATGCTCCGCAATACCCAGTTCCGGGAGGATGCGGGCCCCACGGCCCACCCCGTGCAGCCGGATCAGTACCAGGCGATCGATAATTTCTATACCACCACCATTTATGAGAAGGGGTCGGAGCTGATCCGCATGCTCCACACCCTGCTCGGGGAGGAGGCCTTCCTGCGGGGCATGGCGCTCTATGTGGAGCGCCACGATGGTTCGGCCGCCACCTGCGACGACTTCCTCGCCGCCATGGAGCAAGGCCTGCGGGAGACGATGGCCGCCGAATCACCGGAGATGGCTCCCCGCCCGCCGTTCAACTTCGATCAGTTTCGTCGCTGGTATCACCAGGCCGGCACCCCGGTGGTGCAGGTGCGTCGCCACTGGGATCCGCAGCGGGGGCAGCTGGAGCTGGTGCTCACCCAGCACACCCCGGCCACGCCCGGACAGGCGGATAAGCCGCCCCTGGTGATTCCCCTGGCCCTGGGGTTCCTCGATCAGGCGGGGGAGCCCCTGCTCCCCCGGGTGTTGGGCGAGGCGCAGCCCCAGGCCCAGGCGGCCCTGCTGAGCACGCGCTGGGGGCGCCAGACCCGCCTGGTGGTGTTGGAGGCGGCGGAGCAGCGGCTGGTGTTCGAGGGGCTGCCGGCCCAGCCCCATCCCCCGGCCCTGTCGCTGTTGCGGCAGTTCTCGGCGCCGGTGCGGCTGGAGCTGGGGCGGCCCACCGCCGAGCTGGTCCACCTGCTGGCCTGTGACAGCGATCCGGTGGCCCGCTGGGATGCGGGCCAGCAGTTGTTGCGCCAGGCGGTGTTGGCCCGCGCCACGGGCCGGCCTGAGGCCCAACTGGAGGAGGAGTTGATCGATGCCTTCGCCCGCATCCTGGCGGATCCGGCCCTGGCCCAGGCCAGCCGCGCCACCCTGTTGGCCCTGCCCGGCCTGGCGGAATTGGAGCAGGGAACCACCGAGCCGGATCCCCTGGCCCTGTTCGCGGCCCTGTTGGCCCTGCAGCGGCGCTTCGGCGAGGCCCTGGCCGAACCGCTGCAACGGGCCCTGGAGGCCTGCACCCCCCATTGGGGGCTGCCCTGGCCCCAGGGCAACGGCGATCGGCTGCTCACGGCCACGATCTGGAGCTGGCGGGTGGCGGCCGGCGATGGGGCCGTGACGGCGGCGGCCCGGCAGGCGGTGGAGGGGCCGTCGATGACCCTGGCCCGGGCCGGGTTGCGGGCCCTGCAGGTGCATGCCATCCCCGAGCGGCAGGCCGCCGTGGAGGCCTTTTATCAGCGCTGGCAGGACAAGCCGGTGATTCTCGATGCCTGGTTTGCCCTGGAGGCCTCGGCCCCGTTTGTCGATGGCCTGGAGCGGGTGGAGCGGCTGCTGGCCCATCCCCGCTTCGATCCCATGGCCCCCAATGCGGTGCGGGCGGTGCTGGGCGGCCTGGCGGCGAACACCCCGGTGTTCCATCGGGCCGATGGGGAGGGGTATCGGTTTATGGCCGAGCGGATCCGGGATCTGGATCGGCTCAATCCGATCACCGCGTCGCGCCTGGCCAAGGTGTTCAGCCGTTGGCAGAGTTATGGCCCCGCTCGCCAGCGGCAGATGCGCTCGGCGCTGGAGGAGCTGGCTGCAGGGTCCCTGTCGGTGAACACCCGCGAAGTGGTTCAGCAGTGCTTGGCGGCCTGAGCAGGGGCGGGGAGGGCTTTCTGGTCCTCCCTGTCAGGATGGGCCTGATCTGCGGCACCTGGCCTCCCTGTCCCTATGACGGATCCGTCGACGTTGGAGCCAACCTTGTCCGCCGAGTCCCCCCCTCTCCCTGATCCGGACGACGCCGCAGCGGACAACTCCCTTGACGCTTTCCCCGATCCCGAGCGCCCCAGCACCGCTGACCTGCCTTCGTTGCTGCGCTGGGCTGGCCTTGCCCTGATCACGGTGTATGTGATGAGTGTGCTGAGCGTGGCCATCCCGGTGCAGCTGGTGCAGCCCCTCTGGTTGGTGAAGATCACCAATGCCTTGCGCAGTGGCGCCAGCTTTGCCCTGGAGGGGGCGGTGCTGGTGGCGCTGGCGGAATTCCTCGATCCCGCCTCGCCGGAGCTGGCCCGCTGGTCCCGCCGCATTCGTCGCGGGGCCTTGCTGGCTGCGGTGGGGTTTGTGTTGATGATTCCCCTGCAGGTGTTCGCTGGATTTGCCCTGCGCTTTGTGCAGGATGAGCAGGAGCAATTGGTGATCAAGAAGCTTCGGCTCACGGAAAAGGCGATCGCCAAGGCCCGCACGGTGGCGGACATGACCCTGGCCCTATCCCAGCTACCCGGCCAGCAGCGCATGACCAGCCAGATCACCCCGGAGGTGCTGGAAAGTGCCCGCAGCCAGCTGCTCTATCAGATCCGTCCCCAGATCGGGGAGCTGGACGGGCAACTCACCAGGCAGCGGCTGGTCCGCTGGAGTCCGGTGTTCGGGGACACGGCCCGAGACAGCGTGATCACCCTGGCCTATGGGGTGGCCTTCGCCGCCCTGGGGCGCCGTGCCAAGGATTCGGCTTCGTTGCTGGATCGGCTGTTGCAGCGCCGCAACCCCCAGCCCCTCTCGGCGGCAGCCCTCGATGCCCAGGCCGAGGCCCGCGATCGGGAGCTGGAGGAACAGGAGCTGGTGGCCCAGGACCTGGCGGAGGCGCGCCAGCGCTATTTCGAGGAGCGCAACGACGACTTCGATCCCGACGGGGAGGGTGGTGCACCCCCCCAGCCCCAGGGTGGTTTTTGGCGTCGTTGGCGGGGAGGGAACCCCCAGGTGGTGGGCTTCTACGAGGAGGAGGAGGAGGAGGACGAGGCCGAGTGGGGGGAGGGGAGCGGGCCCGCCTCGCCGCCGCCGCAGCCC
>CAIOCZ010000180.1 GCA_903856805.1 uncultured cyanobacterium
GCCATGGCGCTCCGCGATGCGGAGGTGGCGGCGGAGCTGTTGCTGCCGGCCCTGCGGGCCACCCCCACAGAACCGCTGGCGATCGATGCGGCCGTGGCCCGCATCGCCGAGCGACGCCAACCGGAAATCAGCGTGATTCAGGGCTTGCAGCACCAGGAAACCCAACGCGCGGACCTGCTGCGCCGCCACGCGGGACTCCGGCAGGTCCTGGCCCTGAGCGCCCCCTGGAGCGGTCCGCTGCTGGCGCACCACTGGCTGGGCCAGCAGCGGATCCTGCGCGATGGCCTGCCCTGAGCCTGCCGCCGACAGCATGATGGACTCCCATGCCCCCTGAGGGACGTCCGCCCGTGCCCCGCCGCCCCCGTTTCCAGCCCCCATGGGTCCTCACCTCCCTCACGGCTTCCTTCACGGCTTCCCTCATGGTGGCCGCGGGCTCCCTGCTGCTGGCCGCCCTGCCCCTGGCGGCGGCCCCGGACCCCAGCCTGCCACCGCCGCCGGAAACCTTCCGCAACCTGCAGCTGATCACCCTGGCCTGCGGTCGGGAGAACACGGAATCCAGCTGCGCCAAGGCCCGCAGCCTGGCCGATCCCCTGCTCGATCACCCGCGCCTGTCGGCGCGCTGCAAGGACGTGCTCTGGACCATCCGGCAGAAGGCCACCGTGGCCCCAGCCAACAGCCTGGCGCGCCGCGACCCGATCGACCAGGCCGCCAAGGATGTGACGGTGTTTTGTCGGCGGCCGGTGACGCCGAGCACCGCGAAACCGACCGGAGCCTCCGCGGGGCAGGCCCCCATGGGCACCCCCTAAAGAGCGCCGACCACGGCGATTAACGGGTCGAGCCGGCCGGAGCACCTGGCTCCGTCTCCGCCGCACTGAGGTCAAGCAGCTGCTGGGCCGTCGCCGCCATGAACGGCAGGTCCATCGGCGTCACCACAACGGCCCGATCGGCGAGGCTGCAAAGGCCGTTCCGTTGACCGGCGGCCTCACAGCTGGCCGAGAGCTCCAGCAGGGCCCGGGTGAGCTTGCCGCGCAGGCAGGTTTCCGCCCCGGCCTGATCCAGCACGGCCCGGGCGGCCAAGCGCCCACCGCGGACCGCGTCGGGGTAAGGAGGTGGGCCGGCCTGCGCTGGGCGCCCCTGCACACCCAGTCCTAGAACCAGTCCTGCCAGCACCAGGCTCAGACCACCCCGGCGGGGACAGGGCCACGGCGCGTCGGGCAGGGTCGGGAGAAGGATCGCCATGGTTCGAGGTTAGGGACGGGGAAGGGGGATGACTGGGGTGGGAAGCCTCGATCGGCGAGGGCTAATTTGGTGCCCCAACACCGGGCCCTGTCGATGAGCAGCAGCGTGACTCCCAGCCCCATCCGCTCCGTAACGCTCGCCCAGCCCTTCACCGACCAAAAACCCGGCACTTCCGGGCTACGCAAAAGCAGCCTTCAGTTCCAGACACCCCACTACCTCGAAAGCTTCATCGAGGCCTCCCTGCGGGTGATCCCCGGCGTGGCCGGCGGCACCCTGGTGGTGGGGGGAGACGGCCGCTACGGCAACCGCAGCGCCATCGACGTGATTGCCCGCATGGCGGCGGCCCATGGGGTGACCCGCCTGGTGACCACCACCGGCGGCATCCTCTCCACCCCCGCCGCCTCCCACCTGATCCGCAGCCGTGGCGCGATCGCTGGCATCATCCTTTCGGCCAGCCATAACCCCGGCGGCCCCGAAGGCGACTTCGGCGTGAAGATCAACGGCGCCAACGGCGGCCCGGCCCCCGAATCCCTCACCGATGCGGTGTACGCCGCCACCCAAAGCCTGGAGGGCTATCGGATCGCGGAGGCCGAACCCCTCAACCTCGATCAACCGGGGGAGCAACGGATCGGCGACCTGGTGGTGGAGGTGATTGATGGGGTGAGCGATTACGTGGCCCTGATGCAGAAGCTGTTTGATTTCGATCGGATCGCCAGCCTGCTCAGAAGCGATTTCCGCCTGGCCTTCGATGCCATGCATGCCGTCACCGGCCCCTACGCCAGCCGGTTGTTCGAAGGGCTGCTCGGCGCCCCCTCCGGCACGGTGCGCAACGGCCTCCCCCTGGAGGATTTCGGGGGGGGCCACCCCGACCCCAACCTCACCTATGCCGCTGAGCTGGCCGACCTGCTGTTGAAGGGCAACGACTACGCCTTCGGCGCCGCCTGCGATGGCGACGGCGACCGCAACATGATCCTGGGTCGGGCCTGCTTCGTGAACCCAAGCGACAGCCTGGCGGTGCTCACCGCCAACGCCACCCTGGTGCCGGGTTACGCCAAGGGCCTGACGGGGGTGGCCCGCTCGATGCCCACCAGCGCCGCCGTGGATGTGGTGGCCGAGGGCCTCGGCATCGCCTGCTTCGAAACTCCCACGGGCTGGAAATTCTTCGGCAACCTGCTGGATGCGAGCCGTATCACCCTCTGCGGCGAAGAAAGCTTCGGCACCGGCAGTGACCATATCCGTGAGAAGGACGGTCTCTGGGCGGTGCTGTTCTGGCTCAACATCCTGGCGGTCCGCGGCTGCTCGGTGGCCGAGGTGATGGCGGAGCACTGGAACCGCTTTGGCCGGCACTACTACTCGCGCCACGACTACGAGGCCATCGCCAGCGATGCCGCCCACGGCCTATACAACCGGATCAAGGCCATGCTGCCGGACCTGGTGGGCCAGCCCTTCGCCGGCCGCACCATCGCCACCGCCGACGACTTCGCCTACACCGACCCGGTGGACGGCTCGATCACTATCGGCCAGGGCCTGCGGCTACTGCTCGATGACGGCAGCCGGGTGGTGCTGCGCCTCTCTGGCACCGGCACCCAGGGGGCCACGTTGCGGGTGTATTTGGAGAGCTACGTCCCCCCGAGCGGCAACCTGCATCAGGATCCCCAGGCGGCCCTGGCCGACCTGATCCATGCCATTGACGCCTTGGCCGAAATCCGCACCCGCACCGGCATGGAGCGCCCCACCGTGATCACTTGAACCGTGATCACCTGATCGCTGGGCCTCCCAGGGAACGTCCTATCAAGCGTCAGCGACGGTGGCGGCGGCCTTCATCCTGATCGCCCAAGTGAGTGAGACTAATTTGGCGCATGGTTTCCCCCCAAGCGCCGCAGAACCCTGCCCCCAGAACCACCAAAGCCATCCCGTGAAACGGATACACCCTGAAGAGCTGTCCGGGCACCTGGGCGGCCCGGTTGAGCAGGATCAACACGACAAAGGCCATCAGCATGCAGAGCAGGGCTGAAAAGACAATGCGCCGATGATCGGTGCGCCGCTGGCGGCGGGGGCGATAGCCGGGGGGCTTGGGAAGTGGCATCTCAGGAGTCCAACGCTTCCGGCAACACCGGCTCAGTCTGCTGACTGGCGGGGAACCAGGATGTCTCCAGATTCTTCATCAGGACGTAGAACGCCGGCACGACGATCAAGCTGGTGACCGTGGACACCAACAAACCACCAAAAATCACCGAACCCACGGAGCGCTGACTCAAGGCACCGGCTCCATTGGCCACCATTAGTGGAAAAAATCCGGAAAGGGCCGCGGAGGCCGTCATCAAAATCGGCCGAAGTCGGGATTCGGCGGCCCCCTTGACAGCTTCGGCCGCAGGCAGGCCAGCCTCCATCCGCTGGTTGGCCAGATCGACAATCAAGATGCCATTTTTAGCGGCCAGGCCAATCAGGGTGACCAGCCCTACCTGGGCATAAACATTATTGGCTTGGCGCATTGAAACCAAGAACAACAGGGCCCCGAGCATGGCCAGGGGAACGGTCATCAGAATGATCAAGGGATCGATATAACTACCGTACTGGGCTGACAACACCAAATACACCACAATTATTCCCAAGGCGAACACAAGTGCTGCCAGGGAGCCCGCCGCCACCTCAGAGCGGGTGATAGAGGTCCAAGCCGATCCGATGTTGGATAGATTAAGCTCATTGAAAGTGGACATCAAAGCATCAATCGCCTCACCACTACTCTTCGTAAAATCCTGCATCCCCTGGATCAGGACAGTGCGATAAAGATTGTAATGATTGATA
>CAIOCZ010000181.1 GCA_903856805.1 uncultured cyanobacterium
CCCGCAACCCCTCCCGGGCGCTGGCCGTGAACGTGGCGGTGACAGGCCGTGGGGCGGCCACCACCACGGCGGTGACCAACGGCCGGCAGCAGCTGCGGGATCAGGTCGTGGCTGCGCTCCAGAGTGAGGACGGAATCGGCAGAGGCGCCAATGCCTTCCTTTCGATCCGGGCCGACACCTCCAATCCCTCCAGCCTGTCGCTGGAAGCCAGCACGGCCGGCAAGGCATTCACGGCCCTGGCCTATGCCACCAACCAGGCCGTTGCCCAGCAGGAAAGGCTCGATCTGAGCGGCACCTGGACCGTGGGTGATCAGATCACCCTCACCCTCACCAATGGGCTGGTGGGGTCGGCGACGGTCCCTTACACCTACACGGTGGTGGATCCCTCCATCCAGGCCATCCGCGATGGGCTGACCAACGATTTTCAAAGCAAGGCCGGGGTCGGCCACGGTGCTGGATCCTTTCTTGTTGTCAGCAATGGAACCGGGAATGGTCAGATGCTGTTTACGGCCGGGCAGGCCGGCACCGGGTTCACGCTTCTAGCCACGGTGACCCCCTTGTCTGCGGCCCAGCCCGATGCCGCTCCATTGGCCGCGGTAACCACCCAGACCGCCAACCAGATCGGAGCCGATGACAGCCAGACGGCAACCCTGAGCGAAGTTGTCAGCAACTCCCGGGCGCTGAACCTGCTGGATCAACGATTCCGCTTCCAACTCGCCGCCGGTGAGCAGGAACCCAACAACCTCGTGGATGGCAGCATCGTGACCCTGGCGTCGGGTTTGCTGCAGCAGGCCGATGGAGCGCTGCTGGGGGCCCAGGGTTTCCTGAGCGCCAGCAATGGCCTGTTCGGCGCCGATGGCAGCAGCCTGGCCGATGGGGTTCAGTTGGCGCTGAAGGGCGGCGATGTGCTCTACGTGGAGACCACCACTGCCGGGGTCACCACGGGGGCCTATCGGCGGTTTGAAGGCGGCGATGGCAGCTTCAGCGCGGCCACGATCCGCTCCCTGATCGCGGCCGGCACCAGCTGGAGCCTGGTGAGCGGCCCCAGTTTTCAGATGCGCTTCCCGGAGCTGGATGCCAACGGCCAGTGGAGTTTTCTCCTCCAAGGCGGCTTCACCGCCCTGACCCTGCAGGGCGCGAGAACGCATGGCAGTGCCCTCCGCCCGCTGGAGCTGCGGCTGGAGCAGGCGTTAGTGATCTTTGATCCCAGCCAGGCCATCGATAACATCAACAATGTGATCACGCTTCCAGGTCTGGGGGCTGGCAGTGATACGGCCGTCACGTTCTACACCGATGCCGAGACTTTCCGGGCGCGGGATGTCACTCTGCAGCTCAATGCTAACCGGCTGGATATTGCCAATGGCACCAACCTTTGGCGCAATCTCACGGTTCCTGTCAATGCCTCCCCGCTGACGCCTGGAGGTACGGTCTATGAAACTCGTTACACCTCCACTCTCACAGGCTTCCTGAAAACAAATGGCAATGGCATTTCTGATCCACTCGCAAATCTAGAGGAGTTTCAGCAGATCTTTGTAAAAGCTGATGTGGAAGGCCTGCGGCTGTTCGTCGATGAACAGGCCACCACGCCTCTGATTCTCGACAGCGGCAGCAGCGCCAATGCCCAACATCACCTGATGTTCATGGTGTCTGCCGTGGCCGGCGCCCAGGCAGCCAAGGGGCTGGAGCCAGGGCAGGAGCGACTGCTGATCGCCCTTGGCGATGATCGTTATCAGCTGAGTGACAGCTCCTCAGGTGCTCGGCAAGCCACCCCCCGGCTGCTGCTGGGCCGCCAGCTGACCAGCGATAGCAAGTTGCTAGGCAGCGATGCCCCCAACCTGCCGGATCGCAACGCCGCCCCGGTGCTCAGCAGCCCCACGAGCCGCGTGAGCGACGGCGCCACCCAGGCCGGCACCCTGCAATTCAAGGACCTGGACGCCAGCAACCCCCAGGACCAGATGTTCAGCCTGGAGGTGGTGTCCCCAATCCGGGGTGCAACGTTGTCGTATCAGATTTCCAGCGATGGGGGTCTGCATTGGACAGCCACCCCAACGGAGCAGATAGGGCTGGAAAGCGGCACCTACCGCTTCCGCGCCGTGGCCCAGGTCAGTGGCGTCGACTATGTCTCCAACGTGCTGGAGCGCACGGTGGATCGTCGTGGGCCTGCGGTGACGGCTATCAGTGCCGCCCGCGACAAGGTCACCCTCACCTTCTCTGAAGCGATCGACAAGTCCACCCTGCCAGACCTCGATCAATGGTCGCTTTGGGCTGGAGATGGGGATCCTTTCACCCTGGAGTTTGGGGCCAATGACGTGCGCACCCTGTCGCTGGCGCCGGTGATCGCCAGCACTGGGCTCAGCTTCGAGGGCTGGTTCCACTTCAGCAAGACCACACCCATCGCCGATGGCCAAGACACGGTGCTGTTCCATACGGCCACGGCCGATGGTGCCACCAGCTTCACGCTGCTGTTGCGCGGCGGCAAGCTCACCTTGGAAGCCCGTGGCCCCGCGGGCCTCAACCAAACGGTGGCTGCCGACACGGCCTTCGATCCAAAGAACGACTTTGGACAATTTGTGCATGTGGCCGTCACCATCAGCAACCAGGGTGACGTGCTTCTGTATCACAGTCGCAAGGACGGTGCCGAGGCCGATGGCCGCGGCACGTTGAGCAATTTCCCCTCCTTGAGTGCCCTCAACTTGAGCAGCCTCACGGTGGGCGGCCGTTCGGCCAGCGATGCCAATGCCCGGCTGAAGGGCGGCGTGCGTGATCTTCGACTGGCCAATGCGGTGCGTTCGGGCCAATTGATCGTGGCCGATCGTGAGCGCGACCCCCTGGCCGCCGACACCAGCCTGAGGGGGTGGTACAGCCTGCGAGGCACCCTGGCCAATGGTGTGGCAGGGGGCAAGGCCGCCCTGGTGAATGGGGAGAAACGCACCAGCACGGCCGAAGCTGCTTTGTTCACCGGCGCCTATGCCTTTGGCAAGCAACTCACTCTGGATGCCGGCAGCCTCGATAAAACCAACAGCAAGGACAACATCGCCAATGCGGATGACACCAAGCTCATCCTCAATCTGAAAGTTGGATCCAGCATCAAGCCCCAGCAGGTGGTGAGAATCAGCTATCAGAAACCAGCCAACGCAACCACGGCCGGTGGTGATGCTCTCATCAAGGCCATTCAGGATGCCGCCGGCAACGACCTGGCGGCCTTGAACGGCCTGATCGCCACCAATGGGGTGGAGGCCGTTGCCCTCTCGGCCAGCATCGATGCCCGTGATCGGGCCAGTGCCCAGGGCGGTACCGGTAGCAACCCCAAGCTTCGGGATTATTTTCGTAATCCGGCACTAGCCGCATCCACGGCCACATTGAAGCAGGGGTCTTTGTTTGGCGGAAAATTTGGTGACAGCCTCAAGGATCAGGGGTTTTCGCCATCGAAAACCCAGGGAAACTTTGGTGTTTCAGGCTCCCTTGGTCTCAACATCGTCAACCACGATGCGTTGGTGACCGTTGGTCCGCTGGCTGAGGTCACCTCGGCGCGAGCCATCGACCTCAAAACCAGCATCAAGCAGTCTTACCGCACCATTAGTGAGTCCCAAACGGGCAAGGGCTCGTCCGCCTTTGCCCTCTCGATGGCTGGCAGCATCACGGTGATGAATAACACCGCACAAACCCTGCTTCAGGGGAGCATGAATGCAGGCGATGGGGATCTAAAAATTGGCAACAAAATAGATTACCCCAATTCTTTCAAGAGCAGCTTTGGCGATCAGAATGCAATTGCCAAATACTTCTCAAGCCCCCGCAATATCACCTCAATCGTCTCCAATGCGACTGGCGCCTTAATTTCGGCAGGCTTCAATTCGTGGTCAACGCTTAAAAACAAGGGCAAAGACCTGGCCGCACAAACGGGCACAGATGGCACAGTTTCCAAGAAAGAGGGCACAGACGTGGCCATCGCTGTCACGCTCAACCTCAATGTCATTACCAACAAAGTCAAGACCTTAATTGATACCAAGTACAGGATTTTCGCCAAGGGCTTGACTGCAGCCAATGTTCTAACTGCCGACCTTGTCCTAGGCGCGGGCAATATTCATCAAGACGTGGGAGTCGATAGCGCTGTTCGGGGTTTCGTTAATACTAAATTCACGGGGGCATCCTCCTTCAGCAAGGGCGGCATCTCGGGTGGCCTCAAGGAGTTTATTCAATGGGGCAATGTTGGTAAGAATGGCATTGGCGCTGTCATCAATGTCTATACCCCCACCAATACGGTTCAAACTGATATCAAGAAAGGAACTCTCTCTCTCACCGGTGATCTGATCAACTCCTCCACCATGGCCGGCAAAACCGTGACCCTGGTGGTTGGGGCTGGCGCCGCCAACAATCTCGGAATCACAGGCGCCCTCAGCCTAACGGTCAGCAAGGATTATGTCACCAATGACATACGCAACAATGTCGGCATCAGCAAGGCTAAAAATATCATCAATACGGCATCTAACACCTTGAATCGCTATGATATCAGCGGGGCCCTGCAATTCAGCAATTCCGTGGGAATCGGTGTTGCCATGATCATCAACGATATTGAGCGCACCACGCGTAATCGCTATGGCCTCACCAAGGACATCAGCGTGCTGTCGGGGGCCCTCAGCCAAACAGCCCTGAGTGGGGGTGACATGCTCACCCTGACAATGGCTGGTGCGATCACCGATGATGAAAACGACAATGGGAAAGATGCTTCAGCCCGCTCGAAGTCACAGAAAAATGCCAGTGCCCTGGGCCAGTGGAGCAGCGCTGCCAACAGTTTTGGTGTGGCGGCGGCGGGCAGTATCGGTATCAACCGCGTGGTGGCTGAAACCACATCGCTGGTGGGCGACAGCGCCGGCGATCGCCTCAATCTGCTGAGTACGGGCATCAGCCTTTCGGCCACCGATTCCACCCGCATCACTAATTTCGGCGGTGCGCTGGCGGTGGGGATCCGCAGTTCGATCACCTCCGGCACGGCCGACAGCGGTGAGCAAACCAGCGAATCCCGCGGCGGCACCTCCCTCGCCGGAGCCGTGGCCCTCAATTTCGTCAACCGTGACGTGCGGTCCGAGCTGGTGAATGCCGACCTAGGCACCACCCCCACGAAGCTGACAATCACCAGCAGCACCCAGGGGGCCAAGGATCGAGCCGGTGCCCTCAGCCTTGGCGTCGAATCGTCGAAGGGCTTGTCGTTGGCAATCGCGGGTTCGATTGCCATCAACACCAATGACCTGATGACCAACAGCGACCGCACCCGCGCCCTGGTGAGCGATGTGGAGGCAGGTTCGATCAGCAGCCTCACGGTGACCGCGAACCAAAACCTCGACGCCCTGGCCCTGGCCGGCAGCCTCAGCCTGGCCATCAATCCGGCCGTCCCCAGCACCAACAGTGGCTCCGACCGCACCTCCACGGCCATCGGTGTGGGGGCCGGCATCGCCGTGAACGCCATCAGCACCAGCACCGAGGCGCTGGTGCGCCGCAGTCGGCTGATCACCCGGCGAGCCTCCGGCGGCCCGGCCGATCCCCTCCCGTTCCGCATCAAGGCCAGCAGCACCGATGTGGAACTGGTGGCGGTGGCCCTGGCCTTCGCCGGCTCCGGTGCTGGATCCACCGCCGGCGGCGGCACCGGCAGCGATGCCATCGCCGGATCGGCCTCTGGTGCCATCAACCGCTTCCACCACGACATTCGCGCCCACCTGCTGAACTCCAGCATCCAGCCCGAGGCCAACGCCGACAGCACCGCCCTGGCCACCCTGGAGATCAACGCCATCAACGATGACGATCTGCTGGCCATCGCCGGTGGAGTGGACATCGCCATCGCCAACGGGGCCGAAGGCGGTACCGCCGCGGCCGTGACCGTGGGCGTGTCGGCGGCGGTCAACGAGGCCCGGGGGGTGCTGGAAGCCGTGGCCGGCAACGACGGTGGCGACCCGACCGCCCACCTCCCCAGCCTGGTGCTGGCCCTCAACACCCTCACGGTGGCGGCGGAGGATTCGGGCCGGCTGGGGGCCTATGCCATCTCCGGCGCCCTGAGTGCGTCCATTTCCAGGCAAAGCACGGCCTTTGGTGGCGTTGTGGCTGGCGCCGCCGTGGCCAACACGGTGGTGCGGCCGGTGCGGGCCCTGGTGGGCCAATTGCGGCGCGTCAGCAAGGACGGCCTGGATCAGCTGGAACAGAGTCTCGCCCCAGACCCGACGGACGGCACCGGACGGGTGACCGTGGCTGGCTTCACCACGGTGAGGGCCGAGCGCACCGCCAGGGCCCGGATCATCGGCGACGCCGCCGGCGCCGCCATCGCCGCCAGCCTGGCCAAGGGGACGAGCGGGGGCACCTCCGTGGCGGCGGGCATCGCCGGAGGCATCAGCATCAACAGCCTGCGCGGCGATGTGATTGCCGCCATCGACAACCTGTCCCGATTCCGCACCGGCGGTGAGCTAACCGTGACCGCCACCGTGGCCAAGGGCGGCCGCTACCTGGCCAGCGACGGCAACATCTATGCCTTTGCTGGTGGCTTTGCGGTCTCGGCCGCCCTCAGCTCCGACAGCGGCGCCTATGCCGTGGGCTTGGGCCTGGCGATTGCCGACAACCGCATCGACGACGCCACCGTGGCCGAGGTGCGCCGCATCGGCCACGCACTGGCGGCCGATGGCACCGACACGAGCACGATCACCGCTGCCGCCCTCGTGGTGAAAGCCAGCAACGACCGATTGGTTCACACCGTGGCCACCGGCGATGCCCTCAGCCTCTCTCTTGCTCAGGGCGACCAGCAGGGATCGGCGGCAGTGTCGATCGGCGTGGCCTCGGCGACGGGCTCCATCGATGGCGACACCCTGGCCCTGGTCGACCTCGCTGATCTCGACCTGGGCACCACTGGCGACATCACCGTGGCAGCGGCCAACAGCTCTGCGGTGGAGTCGTTCGCTCTGGCGGTAGCCATCTCCGGATCCGTCGGCGATGGTGCCGTCACGGTGTCCGGGGGAGGAGCTGGCGCAGGGAATCGGGTGAATGGAGCGGTGCGGGGCAGCCTCCAGGCCCGTGAAATCAGGACCACAGCCACCGCCACCAACGCGACTCCGGATGTGGCCGTGACGGCCTCCACCAACCGCCAGGCCGTGGCCGAAGTGGGGTCCGCTGCTTTGTCCGTCAGCTACGGGCTGTCCAGCAGACCCTCCGTGGGGGTGGCCCTGGGGCTGTCGGCAGCGACCAACACCATCGATGCCGACGCCGCCACCGACGCAGCATCCCTACCCACCATGTCCTCCGACGGCCTCGAGACCTTCCTCACGGCCAATGGTTCCACCAGCCTGTCGGGGGCGGCACCTCACTCCAATGCCGGCACCAGGGCTGAAGTACGGGCCAGCCGGATCAATTCTGCCGGCGATCTGGCCATCCTGGCGACCAACACCTCCACCATCACCGCGCGCATCGTGTCGGTGGCGGGGGCCATCGCGATCGGCCAGGACACCACGGTTGGGGTGAGCCTCACGGGTGCCGGGGTGGGGAACCGCATTGGCACCTCGGTGAGTGCCACCCTCCTGGGAGTCGCGCCGACCCTTGGAACCACCCCAAGCCTGAGGGCCGCCACTCTCAAAGTGGAAGCCCTGGATGCCTCCAGCATCACCGCCACGGCGGTGGGCGCGAGTGTCAGTGCCGCCTTCGGTAGCGGCAGCGGTGCGTCGGTCGGCGCCAGCATCGGCATCAGCTCCGCCGTCAACAGCATCCGCCGCGATGTGCTGGCGGCGGTGGAAGGGGTCGACGACCTTGTCGTGATCGGCGCCACCAGCGTGAGTGCCAGCTCGTCGTCCCGCATCCACGGCGCTGCCGCCGCCACCGCCATCTCCCTGGGCGTCGGCCAAGGGCCGGGCATCGCCCTGGCCGGTGGTGGCAGTGGTGCCGGCAACACCGTGGCTGGCACCACCAAGGCGCTGGTGAACCGCAGCGGTGTCACGGCCGCCAGCCTCACCGTGACGGCCACCGACTCCTCGACGATCAAGGCCCAGGTGATCACCCTGGCTGCGGCGGTGGCCGGCTCCACCGGTCAGAGCGTGGCGATCGGTGCGGCGATCGGCATCAGCGCCGCCACCAACACAATCGGCGAGGCCGCCAGCCCCAGCGGGGTGGAGGCCAGTGTGCTCAACAGCGCGATCACGGTCAGCGGCACCCTCACGGTGCGGGCCACCAACACCACCCGCATCGAGTCGTCGGTGCCCACGGTGGCGGTGGCGGTGGCCGCCAGCGCCAGCGGCAGCGGTGCCGGCAGCCTCAGCGTGGGCGGATCCCTCTCCTTCAACGCCATCCACACCCGCACCATCGCCCGCATCGATGGGCTCAACGCCACAACGGCAACAACGGCCCCGGTGATCCGGGCGGCCAACCTCACCGTGGAGGCCATCGATCAGAGCAACACCCTGGCGGTGGTGGTAGGGGTGTCGGTGGCCGCCTCCTTTGCCCCCTCCGGCACGTTGGCGGGAGGGGTGGCGTTCGGTTTCGCCGCCGCCTTGAATCAGGTGTCGACCGATACGCTGGCCCTGTTGGAAGACAGCAGCGCCCGGGTCACCGGCACGCTCCGGGTGTCGGCCGAACGGCAGGCCGAGATCGTGTCGTCGGCGGTGGCGGCTTCGGTGGCGGTGGCCTGGGCCCAAAACTTCGGTGTAGCCCTCGCGGGCGGGGGCGCCGGTAGCAGCAATGCGATCACCGGCCACACCCACGCCGATGTGGTGCGTAGCTCCATCGGCGGCGCGAATGCCGCCACCACCGTCACGGTGAGCGCCACCGATAGCTCCATCATCCGCGCCGGCACGGGCGCCCTGGCCGCCGCTGTGGCGATTTCCGCCGGTGGCGATGGTGCGGCGGTGGGGGTGGCGATCGGGGTGGCGATCGTGCGCAACGCCATCGGCAGCGCGGCTGATCGCACCACCCTGCGGGCCCGCATCCTCGATTCGGCTGTCAATGTCACCGGTGCTGTCACGGTGACGGCCACCCAGAAGGCCACCATCACCGCAGCCACTGTGGCGGTGGCTGCGGCCATCGCCGGCCAGGCTGGGGGTCAAGGTGCGGCGGTGGGCCTCAGCGGTGGCGGCAGCGAGGTCACCAACCGCATCGTGTCGAGCACCGAAGCCACCATCGACGGTCGCGAAGGATTGCAGCTCAACGAGGCAAGCCGCGATGTTGTGTCGAGCCCCCTCTCCAGTTCAACCGCCAGGCGATCCCTGCGCAGCGGAGCCCTCAGCGTTACCGCTAACGACACCAGCGACATCAAGGCCATGGCCATCGGTGCCGCGCTGAGTGTCGGCGTGTCGTTTGGGGGGCAGGCCAACGTAGGCCTTGCCGTGGCTGTTGGAGCTTCCCTGGCCCGCAACAGCCTGGACCGGCAGCTGGCCGCCAACGTGCGCCATCTCAGCGGGCTCGGGAGCACTGGAGCCATCAAGGTGAGCGCCACGGCGGCAGCAGCCATCGACGCCTCCGCCACAGCCGCGGCCGTGTCCGTTGGCGTGGGTGTGGGAGCGGGAACCGCTGTGGGGGTTGGCCTGGGGTTCGCGGGCGGTGGGGCCGAATCCACCAACTCCATCCGCGGCGGCACCGCAGCCACCCTGGACTGGACCACCGTGACGGAGGGCCGCTCCATGGCGGTGCAGGCCACGGACCGCAACGGCATCACCGCCGGCATTGGAGCCTTGGCGGCTGCCGTGGGCGTGGGCGTGGGCGCAGGCCTCGGCGTCGGCGTCGGCGGAGCCGCAGCCATTGGTGTCTCCCGGGCGCATAACGCCATCGGTGCGTCTGCTGCCGACGCCTACGGGATCGAGGCCACGGTCAGCAACAGCGCCATCACCTTGAGCGGTGCCCTCACGGTGGAGGCCAGTAACGAATCGCGCATCCGCTCGGTGGTGTTGGCGGTGTCCGCCGCGGTTGGGGTGGGCGCGGGAGTCGGTCTGGGTGTTGGCGTCGGTGTTGGCCTGGCGGGGGCCGGCAGCGAAGCCACCAATGGGGTGTTCATCCACCAGCGAGCCGGCATTGATGGGGACAGCACCGGCAGCAGCGCCTCCAAAAAGCTGACGGTGGGCGCCCTCACCATCCGCGCTCGCCAGGAGGCCCTGATCCACAGCGATGCCTTTGGCGGTTCCGTGGCGGTGGGTGTGGGCGCCAGCCTGATCGCGGCGGGTGTGGCGGTGAGCATCGGCGTCAGCCTCAGCGAGAACAGGCTGGAAGAAGACGTTCACGCCTACCTGCGCGACATTGAGAACGGGTCTACCGCAGACAGCCTGCGCGTGGAAGCCATCAAGGCCCGCCTTGCCGGCGAAGACGTCACCATCGCCGCCAGCAGCAGCACCGCTTCGGTGGCGGTGGGTGTGGGAGGGGGCATCGGTGGAGGTGTGGCCCTGGCAGGGGGCGGCGCCGATTCGCTCAACACCCTCACCGGCGATCTCATCAGCGAGGTGTCCAATGTGGTGCTGCGGACCACAGGGGCCATCGCTGTGGTGGCCAGCAACGATCAGGTAGTCGATGCCAAGGTGGTGGCGGTGTCGGGCTCCGTGGCCGGTGGGGTAGGCGCCGCCGCCGTGGGTGTCGGGGCCACCCGGGCCGAAAACCGCCTCGGGGTTCACTCCCTCAGCGATCTCGAGGCCACGCGCTCAGCCCTGGCGGCCCGGGTCAGCGGTTCCAGCCTGAGCACCACCGGCGCCAACGCCAACCTCTCCATCACGGCTTCCCAGCAGGGCCTCACCAGCCTGCTCTCGGTGCCGATTGCCACTGCAGTCGCGATCGGTGCAGGGGTGGGCACCTCCGGGGCTGGTGGCAGTAGTGCCGCCAGGGTGGCCTATGCCGTCGAGGCCGCAAGCCGCAACAGCGATCTGATCGCCAGCGGCGATCTGACCATCGAGAGCAGCACCGACAACCGCAGCGACCAGATCCTCACCCCTGCAGCGGCGGCGGTGGGTGGCGGGTTGGCCATCGCCATTGCGGCCGCCACTGTGAACACCCGCATCGACAACACCAATGAAGCCCTGGCCATGGGCTCGGCGACTTCCCCGGCCAAGGTGCTCTACTCCAGCGGCAATCTCACCATTCGCGCCAAAGATCTGCGCTCAACCGTGGATGCCCTGGCGACGCCCGTGGCCGTATCCGGTGATCCTGGCCTGGCCTACAGCGGAGGCGGCGCCGGCGTGAACACCACCGTGGCCAACACCATCAAAGCCTCCGTGGAGGGCGCAATCGACCTGCGGACTGGCGTGGGCGCCGATGGACTGGCCCCCAGGCCGGTGGTGACGAAGGAATCCACCCTGACCCAGATCCACCAGGTGGAGCGGGTGACCCTCGCCGGCGACTTCGTCGCCGGTGATCGACTGACCATCACCCTCCGCGAAGACGGTGCCCCGGGATCCACCGAGGTCAGCTACGTGGTGCGCTCCGAGGACCTCACCGATGCCGGCCAACCGCTCCCCAGCGGTGCTGAGGCCCTGAACCGGATCCGCACCGGGCTGCTGGCCCAGTTGATGGCCAATCTCACGGGCGGAGCAGACGCTCACCTGGCCGTGAGTGCCCCCAACGGCACCGTCGGCGTCCTGGAGTTCACCAGCAAGGGCACCACGAACGGCTTCACCCTCAACCTGGCCACCTCCCGGGCCGATGGGGCCGACACCACGGTGATCACGCCCGAGGTGCGGGAGTTGGTGGCTGCGGCTCCCGGCGATCAGCAGCAGGTGCGCATCAGCCTCGATGGCGCCTTCCGCGTGGGCGACCAGGTGGTGCTCACCCTGGAGGGCGAGGATCCGGCCTTCCGTGGCGCGGCGCCCCGGCTCCGCCAGGACACCCAGACGGTCAACAACAGCGCCGACGGGCATGAAACCGCCCAGGTGCAGCGCCTCACCCTCGACGGCGACGTCCGCAGCGGCCTGCTGATCACCCTGGCGTTCTCCGCTGACGGCGGTGGGGATGGGGAATCAGAACCCACCATCGTGCGGATCGTTGCCGCCACCAACGACCTGGCGAGCGTGCGCAACCAATTGGTGGTCGCCATCAACGGGGCCGGCTCCAGCCTGCTGCAGGCGGCCGCTGGAGGATCCGCGGGCGAGCTTCTGCTCACGGCCGGCACCGCCGGTGAGGGCTTCAGGGTGGAGGTGGAAGTGGGTCGTCAGTCACGGGCCTATGCCGTGACCGTTGCCGAGGGCCAGACGGACCACCGCTCCATCCTGGCGAGTCTGGCCCGCCTGATGGCCAGCCAGGAGGATCTCACCAGCGGCATCGGGGCCTACCTGGCGGTGACCGACCGCAGCGGTGATAACGAGCCCGCGCTACTGCTGACCGCCATCCAGAGCGGGCTGGCCTTCCGGGTGGACACCTCCCTGCCCCCGGCGGCGGCCTCCGTGAGCAGCGTGGTGACCACCACCTCCACGCCCGTGGGGGCCACGCGCCAGCAGGGCAGCGTGGCCCTCAACGGCACCTATGCCATCGGCGACACGATCACGGTCACGGTGAACCGCACCGATGGCGGCCCATCGGATCCGCAGATGGTGACCTACACGGTGCCGGCCCGTCAGGACAACGGCAGCGAACCACCCAGCCTGGAGACTCTCCGCGCCGGTGTGCTCACCCTGTTGCAGGCCGCCAGTGCCACCGGCACCTCACCGTTGGGTTTCCTGCAGGTGAGCGAGGATCCCCATGCTGCCGGCCGCGCCCTGGTCACGGCCCGCACCGGCACCACCACGTTTGCCCTGCAGGTGAGCACCACGGCCGGTGCCGGCACCGTCAGCGGCACCCTCAACACGATCAACCTGGCGGCCGTGGCCCAGGTGACCACCCTGAGGCTTCCCAGCAGCTATCGCGCCGGCGACGTGGTGGATCTGCGCTTCAGCTTCGGCGGCGGCGGTCCCGAACAGATCCTGCGGCTGGAGGTGACGGAAGATGCGAGTGGCTCGGCCGAGGTGGCCCTGCTGCGCCAGCGGCTGGTGGCGGCGATCAACGCCGATGCCAATCTGGCCGCCTCGGTGATCGCCGCCGCCGACACCGACGGGCGGAGCCTCACCGTGACGGCCCGGGGGGCGGGTGCGTCCTTCAGCCTCGACAGTCGCCTCCTCCCGTACACCGACGTCCTTGTTCCCCACCTGGTGAGCGGTGAGCTGATCGCCAACCAGGCGGGTCCCCTTAAGCCCGCCGAGCGGCAGGTGAGCAGCCTGGATCTGGGGGGTACCTATCTGATAGGTGATCAGCTGCAGATCAGCCTGCGCGCCTCGGGGGCGGTGCTGGGAGATCCGATCGTGATCGAGCAGCGGGTGCAGGCCGGCCGCACGGCAGTGGCGGCCCAACGGGCGGCTCTGATCAACCGCCTCAATGGCACCACCGGGGTGGGCCAGGGGGCCGGGGCCCTGCTCACGGCCAGTGCCGATCCCGCCGATCCGGCCCGCATTTTGCTCACGTCACGCACCGCCGGCGCCGGCTTTCTGCTGGAGAGCACCGTGTTCCGCCAGGGGCAGGCGTTCACCACTGCCGAACCCCTGAGCCCGGCCGGCAGCCAGCTGGAGCAGGAGAGCCTGCAGCTGCTGTTTGATGGCGATGGCGATGCCAACCTGGGGTTCGGCCAGCGGCTCCAGCTGGTGGTGAACCGCGGGGGTGCCGCCGCCACCACCCTGAGCCTGGCCCTGCCAAGCGGCAGCATCGGCCGCCTTGCCCTGCTGAAGCAGCTGGCCCACAACCTCAATCAGCAGGAAGGCATCAGCTCGGGGGCTGATGCCTTCCTGCACTTCAGCGTGGACACCCGCGACGGCAAGCCCCAGCTGGTCGCCACGGCCCTCAACCCGGGTGTGCACTTTTCGCTGGTGCCCACGATCATCGGGCCCGCCGCCAATGGCAGCGGCACCCTCACCCGGGAACGGCAGACCAGCAATCGCTTCGCCTGGCAACAGCAGCTGACGGTGGCTGGCCCCGTGGCCAAGGGTGACACGATCACCCTTGCGGTGCGCCTGGATCTCGACGGTCTCCATCCGGATCTGGAGCCCATCGTCCTGGCGGTGCCAATCACGGGGACCAATCCCACCATGGGATCCATTGCCGGTGATCTGCGCGGCGCAATCGAAGCCAATCAGCGGCTCCATGCCTCCCTCACGGCGGCCGTCCTGACCGACGCGTCCGGAACCCTGCTGGTCACCGGCCGTGACGGCACACGGTTCAGCATTCAGGCCAGCCACACGACCGCCTCGGCCAGCCCCAGCCCCCACCTCACAATCGAGGCCCTCACCAGCGATGGCCAGGTGCGGGGGCGGGTGGTCAATGGGTCGACAGCCTTGGCCAGCAGCGGCGCCCTGGTGGTGGGTGCCGCCACGGTGGATCAAACCATGGCCAACACGCTCTCGGCACGGGTGATCGGCACCAACGCCACCCTCCGCTCCGCCGGCGATCTCACGATCCGAGCCACCAGCTACGACAAGATCCAGGACAGCAGCGCCGTGGGTGTGGCCACCTCCGTGGCCGCCTTAGCCGGAGCGGTGCTGGTGAACCGCTCCGATGCCACCGTCACCAGCACGGTGCTGGCCGAAGCAGCCGGCACCCTCACCGCCTCGGGCACCCTCACCCTGGAGGCCCAGGGGCGCAACGCCCTGCGATCGGTGGCCAATGGGGGCAGCGTGGGAGCCGGAGGGGTCGGCGCCGCCTTCGGCCAGATGGTGGCCCACGCCTCCCTGGGTCGGGATCAGGCCCTCAGCGGCAACCAGCGGGCCGAAGTGGAGGCGTCGGTGGCCGATGGCGCCACCCTCAGCGCCGCCACCATCGTGGTGTCGTCGGAATCGCAGGATGAGGTGATTGCCGATTCCACCTCGGCAGCCGCGGGCATCGGCCTGGTGGCGGTGGCGGTGGCCGGTGCCGAATCCCGCAGCACCACCCACCAGACCATCCGCTCGCACATCGGCAACAACGCCACGCTCAGCGCCAGCCAGCAGCTGCAGATCACCAGCCATGCCGACCAGAAGGATGGTGACGGTGATTGGGGAGGGATCGACACCCGCGCCAACGGCAACGCCCTCGCCCTGGCATGGCCCGTGGGGGTGGCGGGATCCGGTGCCAGCGCCACCAACGACATCTTCAGCAGCAGCCATGTGGAGGTGGGCAGCGGCGCCACCATCCGTGGCCCACGGGTGGACCTGCGCTCCACCAATGCCCTGGACAAGGACGTCTTCGGTGGCAGCAGCAACGGCAACTCCACCGGCAGCCGCGATGTCAATGTGCGGGTGCAGTCCGTGGGCACGTTCGGTGGCGTGGGCAGCGCCAGCGTGACCAACCTGGGGGATGGCAGCCGCACCTTCGGATCGGAGGTTCAGATCGGCAGCAACGCCACGGTGCGGGCCACAGGAGATGCCACCACACCGGGCGAGCTGACGGTATCGGCCTTCAACGATGTGTTCGCGGTAGACACCGCCATCCTCGATGCCACGGCCATCGCCGGAGTGGTGGGGGCGCGATCCGAGGTGAACAACCTGGCCAGGGCCGCGGTGACCACGGCCAACGGCAGCACCCTGGTGAATGACGCCGGTGCGGTGCTGGTGAGCGCCGACGGCGATGCCTCCATCAGCAGTTCCACCTCGGCTTTTGCCGGAGGGTTTGGCGTGGGCACGGTGTTGGCCCGGGCCATCAACACCCCCACCAACACGATTGATGTCAACGGCGGCACGATTCTGGCCGATCGCATCCGCCTCTGGTCGGGCCTGGGCAATGGTGGCGTGCCATCCCTGCTGAGCACCACATCCGATGCCCAGATCACCTCCCTGGTGGCGGGCATCACCCCGTCCTTCGCCACCACCACCACCGCGGACACGAACACGGTGAGCGTGGACGGCACCGGCAGGCTGCTGTCGCGCGGAAATGTAGAGATCCGCAGCAACGGGGTGTTTGCCACCCGGAATAACGACGACGACAGCGGGGCCGGCCGCGGTGACTCCCGCATCCGCGATGACGTGGAGCGCACCCGGCGGGGCAGCGCCCAGTCGGTGGTGAGGATCCTGGGGGTGGTGCCAATCCCGGGCACCATCCGCACCACCGAAACCAACACCAACCGCATCAGCATTGCCGACACGGCTCTGGTGCAGGCCGGTCTGCAGAGCAATTTGCAACTGCATGTCCTGCCGGCGGGGCTTAGTGCCAGCGAGCTCAATGCCTACCTGAACCTCACCGGCACGGGGTTCAGCCGCGGGCTCAGCGATGGCGCCAGCCTCACGGTGGCGGAAAAAATGGCCCTGGGAATCCCTGCCGCCAGCGACTACACCTACCGGCTGCTGCCGGCACCCGCTGCCCTCAGCGCTTCCCTCACCGGTGCGGTGGGGGTGATCCTGCCCGTGTCGCTGTGGAACGACAGCAGCACCAGGCCCGAGCTGATTCTGCTGGATCTGGCCAGCAGCCTGGCCCAGGAGTACAACCGCCTCAACAGCCTGATCTCCGACTACAGCCGTGCCCCGGCCACCCTGGCCCGCTACCTGGCCCAGCAACAGGAGGTGCTCCGCCAGGCGATCGAGCTGGGCTTTGCCGATGCCACCGGGGTGTTCGCCGAAGAGCGGCAGGCCCTGGCGGTGCGCCTGCCCGATCTGCAGGCCGCCCCTGGTTCGGTGTTCCTCGATGCCCCCAACGGCACCATCACCAGCGGCGGCACCAGCCTGGTTTCGGCCGCGACCCCAACCACCAACACCATTCGCGTGGCCGAAACGGCCTCGATCCAGGTCAGCAACGCCCTGCCCCTGGTGCTGGTGGGCCAGGACATGGTGATCAACGACAGCACGCTGGTGGACGTGATCAATGACCAATACACCCTCTTCGCCCCGGGCCGTCTGTACGTGAATCGCGTCGGGGGCCACTCCGGCAATCAGCTGGATTCGACTCCCAAACCGGTGTCGAGCGTGAGCGTGACCCAGCGGCCCGATCTCAGACGCACCCTCCCTGGCGCCCCTACCCCGGCCATTCCCCCCGACCTCTACCTGCAGGGCAACGTGGTGAATGAGCGCGGGTCAGTTGACGTGACCAACACCGTGGGCAGCATCGTCGTGACTGGTGAACTGCAGGGTAATCCGGTGACTATTTCATCGGCCCAAAATTTCACTCTCAACAGTGAAAACTGGTATCACATCCGTGATCCCCGTCAGTTCATCAACATCGACAGCACCCGCGCAGCAGTGCGTGCCATAGCAGCACCCAATCAGCAGCTGAGTCGCACAGTCGCTGACCTCAGCAGTGCGATCAATGACGATCAATCGTCAATCATTTCCCGTGGTGCCATCAGTATCAATGCCCGCTATCTTGATATCAACGGATTGATTCAGAGTGGAGTGCCTGAACTGGGCCTCACCGTGGAGGCGTCGTTCGATCCCCGCGTTTCCACCAGTCTGGCCACCGCAGCTGGCATTGCCACCACCACCCTCACGGGGTATGTCGATGTCCATACCAATACGATTCACATTGATGATATTGAGGCCCGCAGCGGCACCATTCAACTCACTGGCCAGATCCTGAGCACCGGCAATGGCGAGGTGAGGGCGTTCAGTGGCCGTCCAAGCCTCAACATCGCCAATGCATCGGACTGGACGCTCAGCTTTGGCCGCATTGATCTGGATGGCGGCAGCAGCGGCTCGATCACGCTCACCGATACACCACAGATCTCGCGCCTCGCCAGCGCTGTGGATGTCGACACCAACACGATCACGTTTGCGGCGGCCCATGGATTGGCCCAGGGCGATCTGGTGGAGCTCGATTACACCAATGGAGTGGTGGCCAACCCGGCCACCGCCGTGGCCAGCGTGACCACGACCTCGCCAGTGGGGGGCGTGAATCGTGACACAACCTATGTGGTGATCCGGGTGAGCGATACGGCCCTTCAACTGGCCAGCACCACCGCCCGCACCACGCCCCTCGATCTCACCAGCTGGGACCAGCTGCGGCCCTTAGCCCTGATCCCCCAGCAGCCGGTGAAGCGCACGGTGTTCGGCCTGGCTGGTGGCCAGATGAGTGCCTCAACCTTCCAGTTCAACCCCACGACCCAGCACTACGACCTGGCGTACAGCGGTGTCGATCCGGTGGGGGCCCAGACCACCACCAGCAGCGGCGATGGTCTGACCACGGTGAGTCGCCTTTACCAGCCCACCGTTGGTCTCACCTACGGCTGGAGCGAAGGTCAGAGCAAAACCAGCACCGTGATTTCAACCTACGAAAAGCGGACCTTCAACCTGATCGGCTTCGACAGCGATGCCCTCGCCAAGGACAGCAGCTACACCAACCGCACCGAGGTGTTCACCGATGGGGCCCCCCTGCTGGCCGGGGAATGGTTGCAGGGGGCTCCACCCACCAGCCCGGCCTGGGGCGGTAGCGGCGCTGCGGCCACGGCCTACGCGCTGGCCTACGACCAGCGCACCACCACCGACCCGGTGACCACCACCCGCAACTGGACGACCGGTGGGGGCTGGTTGCGCGAGAAGGCGTACCACACCCAAACCACGACTGTCACCGGCCTGCAGGACTTCTACACCCACAACCTCAAGGCCGACTGGCCGGTGCGGGTGGGCTTCACCAGTGCGGCGGCTAGCAACCAGGGGCGGATCACCATCTCCAGCGTGGGTTCCGTGAACCTGCCAGAGAACATCGAAGACTTCGACGCGCTTGCGATCGATGTGACCGGGGGCAACCTGGAGGCCCAGAGGCTGCTGCTGGACAACAGCAGCAGCGTGGCCCTGGCGGCCTGGGGTTCGCTGAAGCTGCGCCTTGGCGCCGCCTCGACCGCGGTTGATCACTTGCAGCTGCGCGCCAACGCCGGCACCGACCTCAGCCTCGACACGTTTGCCTTCGGAGCGAACACCGCGGCCCTGCGGCCCACCGCCTCAGCCGAGGCGCCGGCCCTGAGCGCCGGGGGCAACTTGGTGGTGCGAACGGCCGGCAGCCTCGACCTCAGCCAACAGCCCAGCACCGGCAGCCAGCCCTTCCTCCGAGGAAATCGGATCGAACTGTCCCTGGGATCGGGAGATCTAGGTTCGGCAGCAGCGCCCTTACGTCTCGACAGCGGCGCTGGCGGCGCCAGTCCGGGTGGCCTGGCGCTGCGCCTCACGGCTGGCAGCGGCTGGCTCCAGGAGGTGTCCGGTGATCTGCGGCTGGTGCAGCCCCTTGGATTTACGTCGGCCGCCCCCGTGGTGGTGGCCGGCGATCTGCAGCTGGGGGTGGTGGCCGGCCGGCTGCTGCAGAATCTGCCAGCCGATGGGGCCATCGATGGAGCCGCCCTGGCAGCCCTGGATGGGGCCCTGGCCATCACCGGCCCGGCGGGCGAAGCCAGGATCCGCCGTGCCCTGGCCAGCGAAGACCAGGCCGACTACGCCGCCTACTGGCGCGATTACCGGCCCGCCGACCCCACGGGCCCGTTCCGCTTCAGCAGCGGACAGCGCCAGGCCCTGGCGGCCGCTGGCATGGCCGACGACGGGATCTACGCCTTCGGCTCACGGCTGGCCAGCCTCCAGGCCACCCTCATGGCCCTCGGCCACACCGGCCCACAGACGGGCTACCTCTACACCCGACCCACCGCTGATCTAGAAACGGCCCTGGCGACCCAGCGGGTAAGTCGGAATTCCTTCTATCACCCGCTGCAGGGTGATGTGCGCGCCCTGCTGTTCCCGGGGACAGCCACCACCGAGGCCTCGGTGGGCCTGGAGGTGACCCCGGCCATTCAGGCCCACAACCTCGACCTGCAGGTGGGTGGCGACGTGGGCCGCACCAGCGACACCCTCACCATCGCCATCCCCGAGGGCGACTTCGACCAGCTGCCGGAGGCCGACGCCGCCCTGCTGAGCGGCGCCACGGTGTCTGACATCAGCGGCCGCCGCTACGCGATTTTCGACTATGTGGGCACCGAGCCCCTGCCCGCCGGCAGCCCGCTCAACCTGAACGACACCAACCGCTTCCGCCGGTTTGTGCCAGTGGCGAACGCCAGCCGAGGCCTCCATTACCGCTACCTGGGTGCCGAGGCCCTCCGGGGTGTAGCCCCAGCCGACCTTGATTTCAGCGACACCACGCTCTGGCAGCGACTGGCTGACGACAGCACCACGCCGGTGGATGGGTCCACCGCCAACCCCATTCTCAGCCTGGTCCCCAATGCGGTGATCGCCGACCACCGGGCCAACCTGCGCACCGAGGATCGGGTGCTGGTGGAATCGCCGGCGTTCTACGGGCTCTACCGCTACCTGGGCCCAGCCGGCCCCCTCGACCTCAGCCGAGAGAACTACGGCGACAGCAGCCGCTGGCTCGCCCTGGCCGATGGCAGCGCCACCGCCACGCGCACCGTGGCCAACCCCGGACTCCTCACCACCGGCACCCTGATCACCGACCCCAGCCAGCTGGTGGGGGTGAGCCTGCGGCGGCAGACCCCGCTGGCGGTGGAGCTCACCGGTGCCCTACGGGCCAGCGCCGATGGCCTGCGCCTGACCAGTGCCGGAGCCTTAACGATCTCAGCCATCGAAGCCCATGGCCTGGTGAGCCTGGTGGCCCCTTCCCTGGCCCAGGCCGCCAACGGCATTGGCATCAGTAACGGGAAAGGTCCGATTGAATTGCGGGCCACCCAGGGGAACATCGGCAGCGCTGCCGCGCCCCTGCGGGTCAGCACCACGGGCGTGAGCAGCCTCTCGCTGGAGTCCAGTGCCGATGCCGCCATCACCAGCAGTGCCGACCTGATCCTGGGATCGCTGTGGGCCGCCGGCAGCCTGAGCGTGCGCAGCAGTGGTCTGGTGCGCGATGGGGGCCGGCTCAGCAGTGGCTTGGGCGACAGCCGCGCCAACCTCAGCGCCACCACCATCAGCCTGGAGGGCGCTGGTCTGGGCAGCGTGCCTTCGCCCCTGTGGATCGCGGGCGGCAGCACGTTGGAGGCCAACGCCAACGGCGGCGCCGAGGGCCCCGTAGCCCTGCGGGCCATCGGCGCCAGCCCGGTGATGATCTCCAGCCTGCGGGCGCCCGGGGCGCCGGTGTGGCTGAGTGGCGGAGGGACCGCTGAGTTCCGGCAGGCCCCAAACTTTGCTGGTGCCGCCATCGAGGCCGGTGCCCTGGTGGTGGCCGGCCTCCACCAACTCGGCAGCGAGGTCCAGCCCCTGGCCGCCACCGTGGCCAGCCTCAGCGGTGCGGTGGGGGCCGGTGGTCTGTGGCTCCGCAACAGCACTGATCTCAGCATCGACCGCAGCGCCGACCGCAGCGGCACCGTGCGCTACGACGGACTGGCCCTGGCGGGTCCAGGCCAGATCGGCAGCGCCGGTGCGCTGCGACTGCTGGGCACCCTGGCCCAGACCACCGGTGGCCTGAACCTGGTGGCGGCCCACGGGCTGACGGTGGCGGGTTCCAGCCGCCTCGATCTGGCTAGTGCCGCGGAGGCTCGCCTGGCGGCGGGGGGACTGCTGCGCACCCAGGTCGGCTCCCTGGTGAACCACCAAGGCGGCGGTCGCCTGGAGCTCAGCGGGGCCGGCCTGGTGCTCGCCGGTGTGATCAACACCCATGGCACCCTGGCCCTCAACGGCAACGGGGCCCTGTTCCCCCTGGCGCCGGAACTGACCGAAGCCCAACGCCAGGCCCTAATCCAGAGCGGGGTGTCCGCCGCGATGCTGGATGGCGAGGCCAACAACGGCGAACAGCAGGTGCAGGCGATGCTCGGTGGCAGCCTCTCGGCGACCGCGGCCGCTGGCCTCACCCTCGCCTTCACCCGCCCGGTGATCAGCCTGGGGGTGATCAGCAGCCCAGGGGGTCTGCAGCTTCAGGCCGACAGCGAGGGGGCCGGCGATGCCGTGCTGCTCCTCGGCAGCCTCAGCGCCGGAGGCAGCCTAGGTCTGCGCAGCGGCAGCGGCTCCATCCGCACCGGCCGCGGCTCCCGGCTTTCCACGGCGGCGTCCTCCTCCCTGGAGGTGGACGCCGCGACCGATGCCCACCTGCTGGGGGTGATCGAGGCGGGGGGAACGGCCGCCCTAGTGGCCGGTGGCGAGCTGCTGCTCGATGCACCACTCACCAGCACTGCGGCCGCCAGCCTCCTGGCCCAAACGGTGCGCATCGGCAGCGCCGGTGGGGCGGTGAGCCAGGCCGACCTCACCATCAGGGCCAGGGGTACCGGCTCCGGCCAGGGGCTCTACAGCGCTGGTCTGCTGGTGGCCGGGGGCACGGTCACCTCCCCCGATGGCCGCAATTTGGCCGATCTGTTGGCCCCAGCCCCGGCCATCGCAGCTGCTCCGGCGACGGCGGGCCTGCTGGGCTCGGCCCTGCGGGCAAGCCACATTGCGCTACTGGACCAGTCCAACGCCACCCTGCGGCTGGAGGCCGCCGGCGGCGACGACCAGATGGTGCTGGGAGGTTTCAGCCGGCTTGAGACTGGCCAACGGCTCGACACCGTGGTTCAGGGGGCCTGGATGGCAGCGCCGCAGCTGCAGATCGAAGCGACCGGGTCGCCGCGGCTCCTGCACGACCTCATCGCCCGCGACTCGCTGGAGGTGGTGGTGACCGGTGCCGACGGTCAGTTGCGTCTCTCTCCCCTGGCCCAGCTGCGGTTGGGCCAGGAGGGCCTCGCTACGGCGGAGGCCAGCCTGAGGGCCTCCCGCCTGCTGCTGCCCGCCGAACGCGCTCTGGTGGCGGTCGAGGCCGACACCGAGGCACCCCAGCCCCTGCTGGCCGGTCGTCTGGACGCCCCCCTGCACCTCCAGCTCCAGGTGAACGGCGGCAGCGCCGCGCCGGCCGAGGCCGTGGTGCTGGATGTGGTGGTGTCGGCCGGTGGACGCGGCAGCCTGATTGCGCTTCTGGCGGAGGTCAACAGCGCCCTGGCGGCAGCGGCCGCTGCGGCAGGGCTCGACCCCTTCCACACTCCCCAGCTGGAGCTGCGAGGCGGAAACGCCCGCTTTGTCCTGCTCCGGCCGGTTGCCGGTGCGCCCGACCCCAGCGCCGCTCTGGTGCTCAGGGCCCCGTCGAAGGGGGTGCACCAGCTGGGCTTTGGGGCCAGCCCTGCGGATCGGCAGGCGGTGATCCCCGCCACCCTGGTGTCGGCTGCCACCGCCACCGGCCTGCACCTGGGCGCGGCCAGCACCCCCTACACCAGCCTGGCCTGGTCCGCGGGCCTGCGGGTGAGTGCGGCCGATCCCGAGGCCTCCCTGGGCTGGACCCTGACCGCCAAAGACGGGGCCGAAACGCAGCTGAACGCCGCCCTCGACGCACCGGTGATTGATCTCACGAGCCAGGGTGCCCCCGGCACGTTGCTGCACCTTGACGGCCAGCTCAGCCTCCACGGCCGCACCCGTGCCTTGAGCACCGAAACCAGCGGCGATCTGGTGATCACGGCCCTGGCCGACACGCAGGGCGCCGGCCAGCTGGCAAGTCTCCACTACCGCTCCACCGGCGGCAGCCTCAGCCTGCCCGGCAGCGCCGATGCCACGGCCATCCCCATCCTGCGCAGCGCCATTCCCCTCGTGCTGGAGGCGGCCGGCGATCTCACGGTGGGTGCCGGGACGGCCCAGTTGGTGCTGGAGGTTCCCACCCTCACCGCCACGGCCGGCGGCGCCCTCCGGGTGGGGGCCGGAGCCGACCTGCGCTTCAGCGCTACCCAAGGCAGTGTGGACCTGCGCGGCGCCTCGGCCCTGGTGGCCGGTGGGCTCAGCAGCAGCCATGCCCTGCCGCTACTGATCGAGACCACCCGCGGCGACCTGGAGCTGGCGGCGGGGGCCCGACTGTTCAACCTGCCGGGCCAGCAGACCTACCAGGCCAGTGGTGAGCTGCTGCAGGCGGCGGCCCTCGGTGGCGAGCGCGCCACGGCCGACCTGCGCCTGAGGGCCGGCGGTGCCCTCCGCTCCAGCGCACCGATCAGCACCGTCGCCGAGGTGGAACTCAGCAGCCGTGCCGGCTCGGTGACCACGGCGCCGGAGATCTATCGCACCGCTGCCGGCCAGCTGGTGGACCGCCTGGGGTACCGGGTGACCACCACAGGTGCATTCGTGGCGAGCGATGGCACGGCCCTGGGCGCCGCCGATCGGCCCCTGTATGGCGGGGAACCGGTGGCAGCGGTGAGCGGCGGCCCGATCGTGGCCTCCCGCCTGGGGGTCACGGCAGCGACCTCGCTGCTGCTGGAGGGATCCTTTGCACCCCATGGGGCAGCCTCGGGCTCACCCCTCACCGTCCTGGCGCCCGCAGTGCGCGGCCACCAGCTGATCCGGCCGGGCCACGGCCTGGCCACCGGCAGCCAGGTGCGCTTCTACGGCGTGCGGGAGGGGGCGCTGCTGCCGCTGGTCGATGGCGGGATCTACCACGTGATTGCCCTCAACGGCGACACCCTGGCCCTGGCGGCCACCGCCGAGGCAGCCCAGGCCGGTGTTCCCATCAACCTGGATCTGGATTCCACCCTGAACGGGGTGGTGGCCCAGCTGGTGCCCCAGGTGGAGCTGGGCACCAGCGCCGTGGCCCTGGTGGGCAGTTCGGTGGCGGTGACTGGCACGGTGCAGGCCGCCAACCTGGCGGCCACGGCCCTCAGCGGCGATGTGGCGCTCCTGAGGGAGGCCTGGCTGTTCACCGGCCGTGCGGCGATCAGCGCGCCGAATGGTGAGCTGCTGATCGACCGCAGCCGTACCGATCTGCGCCGGGCCATTCTCCAGACCGACCACTGGGCGGGCGGTGCCCTCGGGGGTCTGACCCTGAAGGGCTTCCTGGATCTGAACACGCCGGCCGACACCACCACCACCTTGGCGGTGGCTGGGGCCGTGACGGTGACGGGTGAGCTGACCAGCGACGGCTCCCTCACCCTCACCACCCCCGCGATGCTGGAGGTGCTGGCTGGCGGCAGCCTGCAGGCGGCCGGGGCCCTGAACCTGGAGGCCGCCCAGGTGCGGCTCGAGGCCGATGCCACCCGTCCGGGCTGGGAGCTCACCACCCTGCCCACCCTGATCACCCCTGAGACCACGCTGCGCAGCGTGGCCAGCGGCAGTGGTCTGGGCGAGCAACGGCTGCCGTTCCACGGCGATGTGCGGTTGGTGGTGGAGCCCGCGACCAGCACCCTGCGGCTGGTGGGGGCCGACGGCGCCCCCCTCCCCCATGGCCTCACCGCCGGCAGCACTCTGTATTACGCGGCGGCGGCGGGCACCGCCCATGGCAGTGTCGGCAGCGCTGGCCTGGTGGTGACCAACACCAGCGATCCGGCCCAAGCCACCGCTTATACGGTGGATCTGCCCGATGGTTCCACCACCGCCTTCCGCCTGCGGCGCCTTGGCGCCCTGGTGCACCTCAGCAGTGCCCTGGTGGCGGCGGGCGATGCCCTGGTGGGCCTCGATGCCGAAACGGTGACCACCCAGACCGTGACCACCCAGCTGGAGACCATCGGCAGTGAAACCGTGACCGTGGGCCACACCTGGCTCACTTACACGATCGATCTGCCCCAGGATGGATTTGTGCATCCGCCCACAGGGGCCATCCGCGAGGCCTTCCTGGCCGGGGTGGACTTCCAACCGGAGGCGGTGGCGTGGGGCGCGGCTGGCCGGCCCCAGGCGGCCACCTTCTGGGGCGACTACAGCTTGGCCCAGCGGGAAGCGGTGCTCACCGCCACCGGTTACCGGCCCCTGCATCGCCTGGCGGTGAGTGCTGTGGTGCGCCATTCCACGGTGAACGGGGTGGAAACCACCACGGCGGTCGCCAATCCCTGGCTCCACGACCCTTTGACGCTCACCGTTCCCACCAGCGGCGACCTGGCCGGTCTGGCCATTCTGGGCAGCGCCGGTGCCCTGGCAGCGATCGTGGGCAGCGCAAGCCAGCCGCTGAGCAGCCCCCGCTCCCTCAGCCTCGACGGCATCAATGACCATGCCGTGCTGCCGGCCCTCAGCCTGGGTGGTGATCTCACGATCGAAGCCTGGGTGTATGCCGATGGCACCCCCGGCAACTACGCGCGGATTGTCGACCTGGGCAACGGCCAGGCCAACGGCAACCTGATTCTCGGCTTTGAAGGCAGCACCGGCCGCCTGTTCTTCGAGGCCTACAACGGCGGCAGCTCCCTGGGTCAGGTGACGGCCCCTGAGGCCCTTCCCACCGGCAGCTGGCAGCACGTGGCCGCCACGGTGAATGGTGCCAACCAGGTGACGCTCTACCTGAACGGGGTGGCAATCCGCAGCGGCAACCTGAGCGCCGCCCCGGCCACCATCAGCCGCAGCACCAACTACGTGGGGCGCAGCAACTGGAGCAGCGGTGGCTATTTCAAAGGGGCGATCCGCGATCTGCAGCTGTTCAACGATGCCCGCAGCCCGGAGGAACTGCTGGCCGACATGGCCAATGGAGCCGACAGCACCGATCCCAGCCTGGTGGCGGCCTTCCCCCTCGATGGCAGCTCCCCTGGGGAGACGGCAACGCCCACGGGTGGGGCCACCTACGGCAGCACCGGCAGCGTGGGCGCCGATGGCGTGTGGTACGAGCCGGTGGGCACGGCGATCGACAGCGCCCGGGTGGATTACACCCAGACCCGCTCGGCGTTCACCGCCACCAGTGTGCAGACCACGATCAGCGACCCCCGCTACCTAACCACGGCCATGACGGCTCCCAGTGCCCGCGAGGGGGTAGCTGATGCGGCTCTGGCGAACGGTGCGGCCTTCAGCCAGGCCCGCCCCCAACCCGGCCAGCCGGTGACCCTGGCGCTCGATGGGGTGAACGACCATGCCGTGCTGCCGGCCCTCACCCTGGGTGGTGATCTCACGATCGAAGCCTGGGTGTATGCCGATGGCACCCCCGGCCACTACGCGCGGATTGTCGACCTGGGCAACGGCCAGG
>CAIOCZ010000182.1 GCA_903856805.1 uncultured cyanobacterium
CTCTCCACCGCCCCCTTCCATGCCTCGGTGGGACTGGTGGTGGGATGCGCCATGACCTCGGCGGCCTACAACCGCGGCTCCTCCCTGGCGGTGGATCTGGGGCCGATTCCAGAGCGGCCGGAGGCCCACAGCTTCGTGCTGTGCCACCAAATCAAGTCCTTCGATTGGAAGGCCCGGGGTGCCCGGCCCCATCCGATGGGCTCCCTCAGCAACGACAGGTTGGATCAGGTGCTGGAGATCGTGGGGCAGATCCTGGGGTTTGTGGTTTAGCGCGCCAGGGGCTAACCGCGGTTTCCAGTCTTGACGCCATCGCTGCTGCGCTGGCCTGAGCCTGAGCTGGTGCTGCAACGGGACAGCCGCTGGATGTGGCAGAGGTTGTGATCAGGCGCTTGGCGGCCAAATCACGGTGGCCCCTGACTATGCAGCCGCACCAGGGTGATTCAGCTGGAAGGGGATGGGACGACGCCCGCGCGTACGGGGCGCTTTGCGGCGCCCCCACAAAAAGGCACCTACCGAAAACCCGAAACGGCTATTGCATGTGCCAATCTCTTCACTGGCCTCAGGGGCATGATTTTTGGGGGGGAGCATTCTTGCTGCGAAATTGCTTACCAACCCATTGACCGTGCAGCTTTGCACTTTCGCTCAACACTGCAAGCGCTTGACACCTTTGCTGGCCGCACCGGCTCCGCTGCTGTTGACCCAGGGGGATGCCAAGGCGGTTTTGACCTACAACATTTTTGAATCCGCAGGGAATGTTGTTGTTCAGACGAGTGGCAAACTTAATTTAACTGGGGCAATTTTAACTTCAAATTTCAGTTGTGGCCCAAATGGAGGAATACCCTCTAGCTTGGCTGTTATTTGTGCCGGCCCTAATGGCTCTTATCCGGCTTACAATACTACGGGGCCCTCTACTTTCAATGGAAGCTTTTTTTATTCTCCCTGCTTCTAGCGTAACCGGAATATTTACTGACCTAGATGGTGGCAATAACAAAAAATTTGTGATTGATTCCGCCTATACTTCCAATACTTCAATTATCAGCGGCGCCACCTAAAATGGCAAAACTCTTGCTTCCCTTGGGTTCACGATCAGCTCTGGCCTGATCGGTTCCTGGACCTTGGATGGCGCAAGCGAACCCATTTACGCTTGCCTAGGCACAGCTCCATACGCCCCTGCTCCTGCTGTCCCGGACCCCCTGCCCGTGCTCGGTGCCGGCGCTGCCTTCGGCTGGAGCCGTCGCCTCCGCAAGCGCATCGCCACTCCTTTGATCACACCGCTCCAGATGTGATTACTTCCCTGATCCCCTTCAAGGCCCTGCCATCGGCGGGGCTTTTTTGTGGCCGCCAGAAGCGGTGATTGCTTTCTCTGATTTCTACCGCTGAGTTTCGCCATGCCCCCCAGCTGCGAACCATCCCGCACCAGCACTCCCGCGCTCCGCTCCGCCCCGGGCCTGAGCGTGGTGGCGCTGGTGCTCTTCGTGCTCTTCGCCTCGCTGGTGGCCCCAGCCCTGTTCCCCCTCCAGCTGCTCGATCCCGCCTGGCAGTTGCGTCTGGCGGGCGCCTTGATCAATACCGCCGCCTTCCCCCTGCTCGGCTTGGCCCTGCTCCAGATTGCCGCTGAGCTCGGTCCCCACGATCCACAGCTGAAAAACCGCGCACGCCTCTGCGCCCAGCTGGCCGTGGCCGCCGCCCTCGGCTTCCTGCTGCTCCTCCCCCTGCAGACCATCGCCGGCCTGCGGACCAGCCGCTCACTGAACAACGCCCAGGCCGCCCGCCTCCAGGGCGCTGAGGCCAAACTCAAGGCCCTGCGCCAGGCCGTGGCCGGGGCCGCCAGCAACGCCGCTCTCAACCAGCAGCTCCAGAAACTCCAGGGGCCCGTGCTTGGTCCAGCCGATATCGCCCAACCCCTGCCTCTGATCAAGGCCCAGGTGGCTGCCGTGCTCGATCAGGCCGCCCTGCAGATCCAGCGCGAGCGCGAGGCCAGTCAGCCCCGCACACCCCTGCACCTGCTGCCCGAGCTGCTCCGCAATGCCCTCGCCAGCCTGGCGCTGGCCC
>CAIOCZ010000183.1 GCA_903856805.1 uncultured cyanobacterium
CCTGGGTGGTCCTCAGGAACATTTGCCTGCTTGAGACAGCCAAATCTCCTGTCACTGCATGACCGAGTTTTCGAGCTGCCTGTCCTCCTTGGTCTTTGGCCGCACTCGAGGAGGCGCAGTTTTCTTTTTCAGGAGTCCCTAGGCTGCCCCCATGCCCCTCCTTTCCTGGCCCCGCCTGGCCCAGCGTCAGCGGTTGCCGGAGCTGATGGACCAGCCCGGACTTGATCCTGAATTGCACGCCCAGGCCCTGGTGGGCTTGCGCCGCATCAATGCGGTGAGCCGCAGTGCCGCCTGCCTGTTTGAGCCGATCCGCGCCCTGGCCCGCGCCCTGCCGCCAAACGCCGCCCCCCTGCGGCTGCTGGACGTGGCCTGTGGCGGCGGCGATCTTGCCCTGGACCTGGCGGCCCTGGCCCAGCGCCATGGCCTGGCCCTGGAGGTGGAGGGCTGCGACATCAGCCCCCAGGCCGTCGCCCTGGCCGAGGCGAGGGCCCGTGAGCGGGCGCTGGAGGCCTCCTTTTTTGTCTCAGACGTTCTGGCGGATCCGCTGCCCGATCGTTTTGACGTCATGGTGTCGTCGTTGTTTCTGCATCACTTGGATTCGGCGGATGCCGAAACCCTGTTGGCCCGCCTCGCCGCCGGCTGCCGTCAGTTGCTCTTGATCAGCGATCTGCTGCGCACCCCCCTTGGCTATGGCCTGGCCTGGGCCGGCACCCGGTTGCTGTCGCGTTCGCCGATCGTGCATATCGATGGCCTGCTTTCGGTGCGCGGCGCCTTCCAGCTCGCCGAGGTGGCGGCCATGGCCGAACGGGCCGGCCTCGATGGTGTGGATCTGCGGCGTTGCTGGCCCGAGCGTTACCTGCTGCGTTGGTCCCCGGCCCAAGCTGCCCTCTCCCCAGCGGGTCCCCGTGGTTGATCCCTTGCCCACCGGTCGCTGGCCCGCGGTGGTGGTCGGGGCCGGTCCCGCCGGCGCCCTGGCCGCCCTTGGGCTGGCCCGCGAGGGGGTGCCGGTGCTGTTGGTGGAGCGCCGCCGCTTCCCCCGCTGGAAGGTGTGCGGCGCCTGCCTCAGTGGCCAGGCCCTGGCCGCCCTGGAGGAGGCCGGCCAGGCTCCCCTGCTCGATCAGCTCGGCGCCCGGCCGCTGCGGTCCGTGCAGCTGGGGCTGCAGGGGCTCCGGACGGAGCTGCCCCTGCCGGCCGGGCGGGTGCTTTCGCGGCGGGCCCTGGATCAGGGGCTGGTGGAGGCGGCCGTGTCCGCCGGGGCCACGTTGGTGCCCGAGACGATGGCCCAGCTGGGGCCCGCCGAGTCCCACAGCCGGGCGGTGCAGCTGCGCCGCGGCCGGGAGTTGGCCACGGTGCAGGCCGAGGTGGTGCTGGTGGCCGCGGGGCTGGCCCACCGTTGCCTGCGGGACGAGCCTGAGGTGCGCACCCGCCTCCAAAAGGGATCCCGCATCGGCGCCGGCTGCCTGCTGCCTGCCCCCAGCCACGGCGCCACGGATCCGGCGAACGGGGCCTATGGCGATGGCCGGCTCCATATGGCCGTGGGCCGCCATGGCTATGTGGGGCTGGTGCGCCTGGAGGATGGGGCCCTTAACGTTGCCGCCGCCTTCGATGGCGCGGCCCTTGCCGCCGCCGGGGGAGCTGCCGCGGCGGCCGATCAGGTGCTCAGCGAAGCCGGCTTTGAGCCCTTGCCGGCCCTCGCCCCGGCCGCCTGGCAGCTCACCCCCGCCCTCAGCCGCAGCAGCCGCCCCCTGGTGGGGGAGCGCTATCTGCTGCTGGGGGATGCCGCGGGCTATGTCGAACCGTTCACGGGGGAGGGCATGGGCTGGGCCCTGAGGGCGGCCCTTAGCAGCACCCCCCTGGCCCTCGCCGCCCTGAACCACGGCTGGGACGACCAACGGGCCCGGGACTGGAGCCGCACCCAGGCTGCCCTGATGGCCCGCCGCCAGCGGCTCTGCCGCACCCTGGCCCTGGTGTTGCGCCGACCCTGGAGCAGCCGGTTTCTCTTTGACGCCCTGCGCCGTTGGCCCGCCCTGGCGCCGCTCCTGACCCCATGCCCGTAACCCTGCTGGGGATCGGCACCGCCCTGCCGTCCCATCGCCTCAGCCAGGCCGAATCGGCCGCCATGGCCCAGCGGTTCTCGGCCACCAATGACGCCCAGGCCATCCTGCTGCGGCGTTTGCAGCGCCGATCTGGAGTGGCCTTCCGCCACAGCGTGCTGCTGGCCGAGGCCGCGGGCGCTCTGCCGGATCGTCTGCCCTTCTACGCCGACGCCAACCCCACCACGGCCGAGCGCATGGCCCGCTTCGCGGCGGAGGCCGGTCCCTTGGCCCTGCGGGCCACCAGCGCGGCGTTGGCCGCCGCTGCTGTGGAGCCGGAGGCGATCACCCACTTGATCACGGTGTGCTGCACCGGCTTCCAAGCTCCCGGGTTCGACCTGGACCTGATCCAGGGGTTGCCCTTGGATCCGAATGTGGCCCGCACCCAGGTGGGCTTCATGGGCTGCCACGGGGCCCTCAATGGATTGCGCGTGGCCCACGCCTTTGGGCAGGCCGAGGCCGGGGCCAGGGTGCTGCTCTGCGCCCTCGAACTGTGCAGCCTGCACCAACAGCCGGGTTGGCATCCTGAGCGGGTGGTGGCCAATGCGCTGTTTGCCGATGGAGCCGCCGCCACGGTCCTGGCCGCCGATCCGTCCGCGGCAGGGGCCACCGCGGCAGGGCCCAGGTCGGCCGGTCCCCCCTGGAGGCTGCTGGCGTCCGGTTCCACGCTGCTGCCGGAGAGCGCCGATGCCATGGCCTGGACCATTGCCGACCACGGCTTCGAAATGGGCCTGTCGCCCCGGGTTCCGGCCCTGATTGCGGCCCGGTTGGCCCCCTGGCTGGATGGCTGGCTGGCCGCCCAGGGGCTTGATCGGGCCGCCATCGGCTCCTGGGCCCTCCATCCGGGCGGGCCCCGCCTGCTGGAGGCGGTCCGCGATTGCCTCGACCTGCCCAACAGGGCCATCGAACCCTCCAAGGCGGTGCTGAAGGAGTGCGGCAACATGTCGTCCGCCACGATCCTGTTCATCCTCGATCGCCTGAGGCTTGCCAAATCACCCCTGCCCTGCGTGGCCCTGGCCTTCGGCCCAGGCCTCTGCGTTGAGGCCGCCTTGCTGGGTTGAGGGGGGCGGGGGCGATGAACGCTGTGGCAGGCAATGGGCCAATTGAGCGTTAGATCGGCGGATAAGAAGTCAATCTCTGGTGGCAACAAGGCTTGGGGTGCCCTCGCCAGTTCTTATAGGGATCGTTCGCGGGAAGGAAGGGCTGGGGGGTGGTGGTTCTTGGGGTCGTCCAATCATGAGTTGGTGGTATCCCGCTGCGAGACAACAGCTTCGTTCACGCGTTGAAAGTTGCCTGAATTCTCCCGGCTGGAGCCGAAATAGGGCACAATAGTAGCAATTATTCCAAGCTTCTCATGCAAGGCGTTATCGCATTGTTGCTAGGTAGCGCAGGAGGCCTATTGACTTGGGCGGTTTTGGCCCAGAGAAAGGTATCTAGGCTCCACAGTAAGTACGCACCCATTGCCAATGCTGAGGAGGAGGCTGAGCGAATCAGAAAGCAGTCTTCCTTTCTACAGGAACAGAGCAAGAAGGTTGCGGATTCAATTGTAGCGAAAGGCCAAGCCGAGCTGAAACATCTCGAGCAGGAGGCCGAAAGTATCAGGCAGTCCTTATCCTCGCATGAAATGAAGCGCGAGGCGACACAGAATGAGCTTGATTTTATCAATCAGTCTATCGCCCTGAAAAACGACGATGTTCATTTGCTGGAGGTGGGATACTTCGAGGCTAGTTATAACTTTGAAGATCTTCCAGCTTATGAAGCGGCTCTAAGTAAAATTCGTGAGTTGCAGAAACAAATGCTTCGCCTGGATGGCAGTGAGGGAGATAGACGTGCTGCTGCATTCTGTACTGAGACTATTCGATTCAACGATTCTGTGTCCCAAGGGCGATCATTGATCAAGAAGATATTAAAGCTAATGTTGCGCGTCTTCAACGGGGAGTGCGATTCGTACATAGCTAGAGTCAACTATAAAAACATTTCAGCAATGGAAAAACGCATTGAGACCAGCTATGGACAGATAAACCGACTAGGAGAGTCGTGGTACTGCGGCATTGGCAATAAGTATCTTGAGAACCGGATCGAAGAATTAAGACTTAGCTATACCTATGAAGAGGCAAGGCAACAAGAAAAGGAGGAGCAGGCCCAGATTCGCGAACAGATGAGAGAAGAAGAAAGGGCCATTCGAGAAATTGAAAAGGCACGAGTGCAAGCCGAAAAAGACGAAGTAAAGTTTGCGGATATGCTAGAAAAAGCCAGAGCAGAAGCACAACGGGCGACTGACCTAGACAAGAATCAGCTAAATGAGAAGATCATCAAGCTTGAAGCATTACTAGCTGAAGCGGAGGCCAATCGGCAACGCGCCCTTAGTAGAGCCCAGATGACACGATCAGGTCATGTCTATGTGATTAGTAATGTCGGTAGCTTTGGCGAACATGTCTACAAGATCGGCATGACTCGAAGGATTGAGCCGTTAGATCGTGTTCGTGAACTTGGAGATGCTTCGGTTCCATTCCCGTTTGACGTTCATGCGCTTATCTTCACAGAGGATGCACCTTCCCTAGAGAACACACTTCATAAGCGATTCAATTTGCGAAGAGTGAACTTTGAGAACATGAAAAAGGAGTTTTTCCGAGTCTCAATCGAGGAGATCCGAGATGAATTGTACAAAATTCACCAAGAAGAAGGTATTCACGCAGACCTACGCCTCACCCTGGTTGCCGAAGCCAAGCAGTACCGACTCAGTGAAGCAAAGCGAAGGGAGTTTGAGCGTTGCTATCTTGTCGATGAACCCGTACGTTTGCCTCCTCCTTTGCCTCCCGCTGTGCTCGGTCAAGATGATCCAATAGAGCCTTAGGGAGTTGCTAACATCAAGATCGAGCGGGCGTGAGCAGTGATACTTTCCCAATGGCATGGAACTTCAGCCCGCAGTTGATCTGGGCAATCGAGGGATAAGGAGATAATTAAGGCTAGCTCTCTTGCGAGGCTTTCTCTTTACATCCCTGAATGACTGCTCTTATATCACTGTGCCTTTTCCGGATAAATGAATCACCTTGTGACGTCTGACACGTTTAGTATTTATTCGCGGCAGGCCCATGCTCTTCGCGCGAGAAGGGGGGGCCAGGTATTGCAAAATTGGCCTTGATCTGCCCGCCAAGGTGATATCTATTCCGTGAAAGTCCACGTAGCAGTGTACCCAAGCCCTCGAGAGTGCTTATTTGTAAGAACGTCTACTTTCTCAGCCCTCACAGCAGGCTGTGGTAACGGCTACAAGTGGATAACGGGTGCGAGAATCACTGTTCGTCGTGGACACACATTGCCGAAATCCCTTGCGCTGATAAAGATAGAGCTAGATGCTTGCATGTGGTTCACGGAAAGCAGCAGGTGCTGTGCGGTGGTTATCGGAAACCACCTACATAGCGTTAGAAGAATCGGCAGACCAAAGTCTGAGGTATTATTTCGGCGATCAGTTGCAATCATGCCTAGACACGTCTGAGTAAGCAGCCCGGCACTTGCAATCAACAAATCCAGCAGAGTTGGAGGCGAAGATATTGCTTAAGTATATTCTGCTGTCTATCTGTAATCTTGGCGTGAAGATGTCCTGATTTTGTTGTCTCATGTTAAGTGACAGACCTCGTTGCTGGGGGTCAAGCTTTTGTATCGTGGGGAACGGTAATAGACGGACCCATATAAGACGACAGGAGCCTCCGAAGCTATTCCGAAAACCATTGCACCAACAGGATTTTGGCCATGTTGCCAGCCGGTATTCTCGGTTTTATGCTGCCGAGGGGGCCGGAAGAGGGTTTTTATGCGGATCCGCCCATTCAGCGTTAGA
>CAIOCZ010000184.1 GCA_903856805.1 uncultured cyanobacterium
CCTGGGTGGTCCTCAGGAACATTTGCCTGCTTGAGACAGCCAAATCTCCTGTCACTGCATGACCGAGTTTTCGAGCTGCCTGTCCTCCTTGGTCTTTGGCCGCACTCGAGGAGGCGCAGTTTTCTTTTTCAGGAGTCCCCATTTACTGCGTTGTAAATGTTATTTTCAAAAACACTATGGTCGCTGTCAAGTTTCGAGGCATCTAGAGTGAAATCAATGAAATAACGACTGTGCTTTGGCGCCCCGGGGAATGCTACTGCCGTAATCCAGTTCAATCAGCCCGTGGTACTGATAGGTTTTTGCGCTGGCCGATTGGCTCGCGCTCCCTAAAAGGATAAGAGTAATCAGACTTCTCGATGCTATTTTAAATACAGATTCTTGCAGGTTTCCTTGTATCGGATTGGATAGTCTCACTGGATGACTCCAAGAATTGATTGAATAAAATTTTAATCCTTGGCAAGCTGCAATCCCCCATCCACCGGAGGCTCCTGTCAGCTTATTCAGCCAATCTGCGTTCTGATGACATTAACAAGCAAGGTCTTGGCTTCATTCTCCTCGAAAGTTATAACGCTTGCTTACCGCAGGACAACGGCATGGCCGGGGAGGCTTGGTGCTTCAGTCGCATGAATCCATAGTGATGCGGACATTCGCCCGCAATGTGCGCACTTGGCCCGCTCACCCGCCCAGCCCTCGCATCACGATCCGCTTCATGGGGCTGGGCTGGCCACCGTGCTGAACACCCAGGACTTCGGTTGCTGGGAGGCCGCCGTATCCACCACCCTGGGACACCACCGCAGCGAGCTTCTCAGCCCCACAAGGCCGTTCCAGGCCCATTTCCGTGTTGGCCAGGTCGGGGCCTTCTCCGTGCTGCACCTGCAGGGGCGCGGCCGGATGAGGTTGAGCCGCGAGCAGCGCGAGCTGAGCGTGCTCTGGCTGCCGCTGCGGGGGATCTCTGAGGAGCGGATCAATGGCCAGAGCTGGCTGGCCGAACCCGGCACCGGCCTGCTGTTTCAGCCCGGCGATGTGATGGAGGGCGAAACCAGCGAGACAATCGAAGGACTCTCGATCCTGATTCCCCCCGGCATCCATCGCCGGCCCTCACGCTCAGGCTCACCCCTACTGGCCGCGGGCCCTCTGCACCAGCGCATCCTCGCCAGCGCACGAGCCCTGGCCGTCGCCGGTGCCCTTCAGTTCGCCGGCGCCGAACTCGCGGCCGACCAGCTCACTGAGCTTCTGCGGGAGTGGTCGGACCGTCAAGAGGAACCCTTTCGCCAGGAACGGCTCAGCGCCCGGCGCCGCCGCGACACGGTGGAATCGGCGCGGCAATGGATGGCGGCCCGTCTGCCGGAGCGCTTCTCGCTGGAGGATCTCAGCGAGGCGGTGGGGGTGTCACCACGGCAGTTGCAGTACAGCTTTCAGGAGGAGCAGGGCCGCTCGCCGATGGCAGAAGCCAAGCGTCTGCGTCTGCAGCGGCTGCGAAGCCTGCTGCTGGATCCGAGCCACGATCAACGCCGTGTGACCGAGCTGATGGTGGCGGCCGGACTGATCGCCTCGGGGGTGACCTCCGCGGATTACCGCAACTGGTGCGGCGAAAACCCAGCCCAGACCCGCCTGCATCGCTTTGGTCGCGATCGGGATCCCGCCGATGAAGCGTGAACACCTGTGGTTGATCGTGCACTTGGCGCTGGGGCTGGCGTGGATCGCGCTCCTCGCCAGCCGGGCACCCGGCGACTCCGGGATCGGAGCAACCACACCCCAGGTGTTCGGGATGCTCGTGGCCGCCGGCTGGCTGCCATCGCTGGCCCTGGCAGCCTGGCAGGTGAAACACCGCCGCTGGCGCTCCCTGCTGCTTAGTGATCTGCTCGGGGCAGGCGTGCTCTTGCTTCTGGCCTTCAGCCTCTACCTGCCGCTGTTCTTTTTCAACGTGGCCTGGTTCCTGCCGCTAGCCCTGCTGCCGCGAGGGATGTTGAGTGAGTTGCTGGTGCGCTGGCTGCCTAGCCGCAAGACCTGAGCCGTCGCCGCAGACGGCGGCTCCAGCCAAAAGCAGCACCAATGCCCAAAAGGGGTAGAGGACCTGGAACCGGTGCAGTCAGTTGTACGGCGCCAATATCGCGTCGGCCGTTAGCGGTGCGTGGATTGCCGTACACGTCGGTGCTGATCACGCTGCCATCAATCGGATTGATGAGTTGGTTGGTCCCATTTGCATCGGGGACGACATTGATCAGCGGACTAGTAGTGAGTGGGTAGGCACCGGTGGGCAGACTGACATAGATGGGCGGGTACGGAGCAATGTTGGGAGTCAGGGCATAGGGCACGCCTGACGTGAGCAGATTGGGCTGGCCGAAGAGGATCTTCAGGGCTGCGGCATTCTGTTGGTCTACCGGTTGCACAAATGAGTAAGCATCAGCGTTCAAGGTGCCCGGCCTATTGCTATAGTCGTCGGAATAAGGAAGGATGATTTGAGCTAAATCGCTGTTGATCACTGAGGCAACAGTGGAGCTAAGGTTGATCGTTCCTCCATTGAAGGCTTGCAGGGGAGCTCCATTGCATGTGTAGTCGGCAGGGCAGCGATCAACGTCGCCTGTGAATGTTGCATCATATTGAATCGTGGAGGCAACCACGTTTGCCTCTCCTCCATCATACGCCTGAATGCGAGCTGTGGCCGAGTGGTTATAGGGTCGAACCACGCTATTGACGACGTTGAGCACTCCTTCTAAGAGGTAATCCGAGATCGACAGGCCCTGTCCAAGAATCACGGAGGACACCACATTTGCCGTCCCTCCGCTCCAGCCTATTCCGCCACCTGTGGCTGATGCTAGAAGATCCAGAGTGCTTCTCTCCATGTTGAGGGTGGCAGCTGATCCCGCGATAGTTGGGTACCAGACATACTGATTATTGGATAGGGGCTTTTGAAAGTTATTGATGTGACTGATCACGACGCGCTGCAGATTGAGGGTGGAGTCCTCAAATGCTCCGAATAAGGGAGCCGGGTGTTGACCAAAGTCCCCCATGTATCTGATAATTGAATCGCGAACGGTAACGATGGAATCCTTGCCGATACTCAAAAATGAATTCAATCCGTCAACAACGAGGTTGTTGATCTCGACATTGGAAACGTAGTCGGAGATTCTGGCGAATGAGTATGCTCTTCCTGTCAGTACGTCACTTGGTCTGATTGGCTGAGGATTGGTCTTGGTGTAAACAACGCCTTCCGGGTTGATGAAGGATGGGTTTCCGATCAAGGAGTGGCCATTGCCTTGAATTTGAAGGCCTGCGAGATCAGTGATGGTGGCGAGACGAAGGGGGTTGTGGGCTCCGTTGTAGTCGTCAACGCTAACGTTGGTCGTTAAGCTAATTGTGTCGTAGCCCGGCGTGGTATCGGCTTGATGCATGGCCCAGGCAAAGGTGCCGGCGGTGCTGTCCGTTCCCCAAAAATTCTGCGTGACAGTGAAGGAGGCTGCCGAAGCGGGTATGGCAGAAACTGAGGTTGCTAGCAGGGCTAGAAGGGCTTTAGATGGCTTGAACACGCAGAATTCTTTAATTCACTTGTGAATTTATCACGATCCATCCTGCAAATAGCTCAAGAATGTCATCAAAACGCAGGTTGTCCGGACGTCATGACAGCAGTTGCCTGCTGTTCGCCAAATCCACGCCGCCGGTTGGCTGCCAGCACCTCCGCAGGCCTTCGGGCTCTGCCTATCGTGCTCTTCGCTCTGCTCAGCTTCCACCTCTCCTGGTCAGCGCCGATCCGGGGCCTGCCGCCAGACGATGGCCGTGATTCCCGTGACCGCTCCAGCACCCGCGAGCAGAAAGCTGATCGGCATCAGGAAGAATGGCTCGCGCAGCATTCCTTTGCTATCCACGTGGGATCCGATCAGTCGAAAGACCAACAGAGCGCCGAGCGAGCATCCAAGCAGCGCCAGACTGAGCCGACCAAGGTTTTTCTTCATGGTCCCGATTGCTGGTCCAGAAATCAGGCCAGTCTATCTTGATCAAGCACTGATGCTGATACCGTCAACGATGTCCTGATCCAGACTCGATCAAGCAGGAGCAGAATTACGCTATGTCCTACCGAGATGTTGCTGAGCGCTTTGGGGATCTCGTTGTCAGACAGGATTATTCAGCCGCCTGGGATCTCCTCGCCAAAGAAGCACAAGCATTGATTACCCCCGCAGCCATCCAGGCCGCCGTGGCGACCATGATCGCGTATGCCCCCGGCCCGATTCAGGCGGCACAAGTCATGGAGGAGTTTGTCGTTGAGGACTGGCCAGACAAACAGCCGGGTGATTTGGCAGTTGTCTATGTGGCGTTGAGCGGGGAAAGCTTCAGCGAGGCCGTCACACTCACATTGGCCCAGTATGGTGGAGCGATCTTGATTCGTCAGATTGAATGGGGCAGGCCGTGATCCGTTGTTCGAGCATCCTTTTTACCGTGGTCGTGGCAATAGCGGCCGCCACGTTCACAGCTCCTGCGCAAGCCCAGTCCGTCTCGGCGGATGTGCAAAAAAAAGCCAGAGACAACTGCATCGCTTCCGTTGCCAAGGTGGTCGGCGTTCCCCGTAGCAGCTTGAAGGTGATCCATCAAACCAGCGAGCCATCGGGATTCAGCCTCGATGTGAAGGTCCCCAAGGCCACAGCGCCCTGGGGCTGCCTCACCGACCGTCAGGGCTCCGTGAAGGACGTCCACTTTAAGGGGGCAGAAGGGGCACTCTGAGAACATCTTTCGGCACCCTCCATTCGTCCAACCCTGATCAGATTCGAGGCCGCATTCAGGGTTTTGCCTCCTGGCCGGCGGCCTCGAATCCTCGGCGCCGTCAGTTGCAGTGCGAGGGGTTGGCGTAGGTGATGGATTGGTAGCGGTTCATGATGCTGCGCACATCCAAACAAGCTGCCCCCCGCTTCCAGTAGGAATCCACGCCGTTCTCCCTGGGCCGGGAATGGATATAGGTGTATCCGGAACCAGTGAGGCGGCTTTCTGCATAACCAGGATCACTGCCGATCAGGTTCTGAAGGTCCGCCACCGGCTGGCCTTCCAGTCCTGCCGATCCGCCCGTCGATTTCCCTCCACCCAGGAGGGCACCGATCAATGCGCCCACAGCAGCACCCGCCAACGCCGGACCCGTGGCGGTGCTGGGGTGGTC
>CAIOCZ010000185.1 GCA_903856805.1 uncultured cyanobacterium
TACGCCCAGTTGGAGAGTTACCGTTTGGAGGCGATTGCCGCAGGCCATCCCAACCCGCAGGCAGAAGCCGATCGTCGTGCCCGGCTTCAAGCTTCGCAGCTGATTCGCGAGCAGCCAGTACGTCATCTCTGGATGAGTGGAGTGTTCGCCTGGAGGGGGATCTGGAGCCAACCCAATCAGGGCGTGAATTTTAAGGCCAATGGTTTCTACGTGATCCTTAAAGATGGAATAGCGGGGCTGTCCTATGGGGCATTGATGCTGCTGTTCGTCCTCGGTGTGCTGCGGCGCCAATTGTCACTTCTAGCCCTGACGTTACTGCCGGTGTTGATGATTTCTTTTTATGCCCTTGGCACCCATGGGCTGCCGCGTTACAACTCACCGGCCATTCCGTTGATGCTGATTTCGCTGGTCCTGGTGATCGATCGAGCTCGAGCTTGGCGCCGAGAGCCTGAAGCGTGAGGAGCCTGTCTGCAGTGGATCCCATGGTTTTTACTTGGCTTCAGGCTAAGATTGGAGTTGAAAATCACCGGCCAGCCCTCCACGACACTTCATGCCTCGGCCCTTCGCTCCGTTCCGCAGAAAGTTCAAGTGGCAGCAGGTATCGTTTCGTTTGTGGATTATAATATGAAGTTAATCCTGCAGATTCCTTGCTATAATGAATCTGAGAGTCTGCCTACGACTTTGGCAGCATTGCCCCGCCAGTTGGCAGGGTTTGATGTGGTGGAGTGGTTAATTGTCGACGATGGCAGTTCGGATGATACGGCTGTCGTTGCTAGGCGCCATGGCGTGGATCATGTCATTCGCCATGCGTTTAATCAGGGTCTGGCGGCTGCCTTCATGACGGGCTTGGATGCCTGCCTAAGACTGGGTGCCGATGTCATTGTCAATACGGATGCCGACAATCAATACGATGCCCGCGATATCCCTGCCCTGATTGCCCCCATTCTGGATGGGGATGCAGAGATCGTGATTGGAGCTCGTCCCATTGTGGCGATTGAGCATTTTTCTCCGATCAAGAAATTGCTCCAAAAACTGGGCAGTTGGGTGGTACGCATGGCAAGCACAACCAATGTGGCGGATGCTCCCAGTGGCTTCCGCGCCTTCAGTCGGGCTGCCGCGGAACGGTTGATCGTTTTCAACGACTACACCTACACGTTGGAAACAATCATCCAGGCCGGTCAGAAGGGCATGGCCATCCGCTCGGTGCCGATCCGGGTCAATGGGGAAATGCGGCCCTCCCGACTCGTTAAAAGTATTCCCTCCTACATCAAGCGCAGCCTGGCGACAATCGTACGAATCTTTGTAATTTATCGACCGTTTCGATTTTTTGCAGTTCTTGGGGGGGTGTTGTTTGCAACTGGTTTCTTGATTTGCCTGCGATTCCTCGGCTTGTTTCTGTTGGGGGCCGGTAGTGGCAACGTACAGTCCTTGATCTTGGCCGCTATTTTGCTGATGATGGGGTTCCAGTCAATTTTGATTGCTTTTGTGGCTGATCTTTTGGCCGCTAACCGCAAGTTGCTTGAGGATTTGCGATTCAAGGTTAACCAGCTTTACCGCAGTTCCGATCGCTCTTGAATCCAAGGTCCTCCCGGCGGCCTGGCGGGAAGAGCAAGAACGCAACCCATGCTAATTTAATCCTCAATTTGAGATCACTGAGTTCCGGATCGTGGGGTGCTCTTTCTCCTCTCTCCCCGGCGGCTCCCCAACCTTCTGTTCTTCTGAAGTCCCCATGTCATTGCGGTTATCCAAAGGTCAGCAGGAGGCTGGCATTGTTGTGGGGAACACCTTCGACAAATACACGAGCGGTAATCCCCTGGTCCGCCGCCTCATGGGTGGGTTTCACAGCTGTCTTGACGCCTTGGTGACCCAGGCGGCTCCCCGGACCATTCATGAGGTGGGCTGCGGCGAAGGATATTGGACCCTTCGTTGGCATCGCCAGGGCTATGACTCCCGTGGTTGTGATTTTTCCCAGGCCGTGATTGATCTGGCCCAGGTCAATGCCGTGGCCGATGGTGCTCCGGTCGATCTGTTTCGTCAACGCAGCATCTATGACCTCGATCCCTCCCAGGATGGGGCGGATCTGCTCGTGTGTTGCGAGGTCCTTGAGCATCTCGAAGATCCCCAATTGGGGCTGGCCGCCTTGCGGTCGGTGGTGACGGATCATCTGATCATCAGTGTGCCGCGGGAGCCCCTCTGGCGGATTCTCAATCTTTGCCGCGGTGAATACATCCCCCAAATCGGCAACACGCCAGGCCATTTGCAGCACTGGTCCAAACGGGGCTTTGTGAAGTTGCTGTCTCCGTCCTTTGAGGTGCTGGCGGTGCGCTCCCCCCTTCCTTGGACCATGGCCCTGTGTCGCCCTAGGTCCTGAGCGCGGCAATGGCTCCTCCTGCGGCCAAGCGGATTGCCCATTTGGTCGGCAGTGGGCTTGCCATGGCCAGTCTGGTGTTCCTGGCCGATCGGCTGCGCCAGGCAGGGAACGGGGTGGATCTGCGCCAGCTCGGCCCGCCCCTATGGTTCCTCCTACTGGGTCTGGCCGTTCTCTACGGCATGGCCAATCGGCTGCTGGCCCAGGCCTGGTTCCTGATCCTGCGGAGCCTGCGGGCCGAGATCGGTGCCGGTTTGGCGGTGCGTGTGTATGCCCGCTCTCAGATCGGCAAGTACGTGCCAGGAAATATCTTCCAGTTTGCCGGTCGTCAGGTGCTGGGGGTGGCGGCAGGCGTGCCCGGCGGTACCCTCCTGCGCTCCACGGGCCTTGAACTTGGGTTGATCATCGCCGCCGGGGCGGCCGCGGCGCTGCTGTTGCCTGCCTATCTGGGACTGGCCAGCGTTGGTCCCAGGGTGGCCCTGGCCCTCAGTCTCGGCGGCTATGGGCTGGGGCTGGGGCTGATCTCCTGGAGTCTGGGGCGAACCCTGGGGCCCCAGGTTCGTCAGGGCTGGCTTCTGCAAAGCGTCTTTCTGCTGGCCTCCGGCACAATTTTTCTGGGATTGTTGCTGGCGCTTCTGGCCCGGGGGCCGATGGCCATCGGCCTGTCTCCCTGGCTCTGGCCCGGCGTTGTCGGGGCGTTCGTGCTGGCCTGGTTGCTGGGTTTGATCACCCCCGGGGCACCGGCGGGGGTGGGGGTGAGGGAGCTGGTGCTGCTGGCCCTGCTCTCACCCTTCGTCCCCCAAGCCACGATTTTGTTGGCCACCGTGGTGGGCCGACTGGTGACGATCGGCGGAGACCTGTTGTTTTTTGGTTGGGGATGCCTGGCCTCCCCTGGCTCCCCGCTCCAGTCCCCTCGACTCGAGGGTTAGGGTCATTGGTAGGCGTTGCTGAGGCCCCAGGCGATGAAGAGGCTGATGCTGCCAAGCAGCAGAATGCCTGCAATCAGGACCTCCATCGGTTGGTCGGTGGGTCTGAGATCGGCAACGGTTGGGCTGGTTTCTCCCTTCGTCGCCGTCGCGCTTGGGTCCGGGTTTCCGGTGGGCTTAGGCCCTGCCCTGTCCTCTGGCGCCATGTCATCTGTGCCTGACGGGTGCACCCTAAACCTGTTTTTGTTGTCGTTTTCGTTGACGTGGTGATTGATCCCGGCCTGCTCACCAACGAAGCCCGGGAGATGGCGTCCATCGACAGGCTGATCGACGCCAATCTCGATCGGGCCCGGGAGGGCCTGCGGGTGCTTGAGGATTGGGGCCGTTTCGTCCTCGAGCGCCCCGACCTCGTGGTCCGCTCCAAGGACCTGCGACAGCGGCTCGGCCGACTCCATCAGCCCCGTTACAAGCTGGCCCGCCATACGGCCACCGACCCCGCCACCGGTCTGGGCCATCCGGCCCAGCTGGAGCGTCGCACCGGGGCCGAGGTGGTGGCGGCCAATGCTGGCCGGGTTCAGGAAGCGTTGCGGGTGTTGGAGGAATTCGGTCGACGGGGGGATCCCGTCCTGGCCCAGGAGGCGGCCGCCATTCGCTATGTCCTCTACGACCTTGAGGTGGACCTGCTGCGGGCCCAGCCGGGCAACCAGGACCGCCGGCAGCGTTTGGCCCAATGCCATCTCTATTTGATTACCAGCCCCTCCCCTCGCCTGGAGGACCTGGTCAGGTCGGCCCTGGAGGCGGGGGTGCGGCTCGTGCAATATCGCGCCAAGGACAGCGACGCCGCTCCGGATCAGCCCCTCAATGATCGTCAGCGGCTGGCCCAGGCCGGAGCCCTGCGCGCGCTCTGCACCGCCCATGGGGCCCTGTTCATCGTCAACGACCGCATCGATCTGGCCCTGGCGGTGGAGGCCGATGGGGTGCACCTGGGCCAGGACGACCTTCCTCCGGCGGTGGCCCGGCGGCTGCTTGGCCCCGGCCGCTTGCTGGGCCGCAGTACCCATGCCATCGAGCAGTTGCGCCAGGCGGTGCGGGACGGCTGCGACTACGTGGGTGTGGGGCCGGTGAACGCCACGCCGAGCAAGCCGGGGCGCGATCCCGTAGGACTGGAGTACGTCGCCCAGGCCGCGGCGGAATGCCCGATTCCCTTCTTTGCGATCGGCGGCATCGATGCGGTCAGCTTGGGGCCCGTGCGCCAGGCCGGCGCCAGCCGGGTGGCGGTGGTGCGAGCGATCACGGCGGCGGCCGATCCAGCCGCCGCTTCAGCTGCCTTGCTGCGGCTGCTGGAGGCTGAGTCATGAGTGCGCTTAATCCGCCGGCCATGGTGCAGGTGAATGGCGAGCGGCGCCCCTGCCCGGCGGGCCTCAGCCTGGAACAGCTCCTGATCACCCTGGGCTATCAGCCCCAGCTGGTGGTGGTGGAGTTCAACGGCGACATCCTGCCCCGCCAGCAGTGGCCGGAACAGGTAGTGGTGGAATCCGATGTGCTGGAGGTGGTCACCATCGTGGGTGGCGGTTCCTAGATTCCAGCCACTTCCTTTCTCTCCCCCTATGGGTGCCCGATTGCTGCGGCGGGTGGTCAGCCTGCTGACCCTGCCGGTGCTGATCGCCGGCCTGATGATCACGCTTCCGCAACCCGCCTTGGCCGCCAGTGGGGGGCGTATCGGTGGAGGAAGCTTCCGTTCTTCCCCTTCGATGCCCCGCAGTTATGGCGGTGGCATGAATCGGGGCGGCTACGGAGGGGGAGTTGGCTATGGAGGCGGTTATCGCGGCGGCTACGGAGGCGGTGGCTTTGGCTTTCCCTTCATCGTGCCGATCTTTGGTTTTGGTGGTGGCCTGTTCGGGTTCCTGATCATGATCGCCGTGGCCGGCATGGTGATGAACGCCCTACGGGGCGCCGGCGGCGGGGCTGGGGACGCCACCGGGTCAGGTGACCGGCTCGGCGCAGCTGTAGATGGTCCCGTGAGCATCGTTCAGGTTCAGGTGGGTTTGCTGGCCTCCGCCCGGGCCCTGCAGAGTGATCTGCGCCGCCTGGCGAGCGATGCCGATACCTCCAACAGCGCTGGCCTGCAGCGGGTGTTGCAGCAGGCCAGCCTGGCCTTGCTCCGCAATCCGGACCTCTGGGTTTACGCCGCGGCTGAGCTCGGCCAGGTGCCGTTTGTGAGTGCCGAAACCACCTTCAATCGCCTGTCCTTGCAGGAGCGCAGCAAGCTGCAGCGGGAGCTCACGGTGAATGTGGCGGGCCAGCGCCATGCCGATCCCGCCCCCGTGCTGGCCGGAGCCAGTGATGCCGCCAGTGATTTCATTGCCGTCACCCTGCTGGTGGCCAGCCGCCGCCGGCTCACCCTGGCCGGTGCGGACACCGCCGACAGCCTTCGCCAGTCGCTGCAGCAGCTCGGGGCTGTCGGCGCTGAGGATCTGCTGGCCCTTGAGGTGATCTGGCAGCCCGAGGGGGCGGGGGAGGTGCTGAGCAGCGAGGAGCTGATCACGGCCTATCCCGATCTGCAGCACCTTTGAGGATCCGCAGGGCCGCCATGGCCGCGCCATACCCGTTGTCGATGTTGACCACGCTCAGTCCCGGCGCACAACTGGCCAACATCCCGTGGAGGGCGGCCATACCCCCGGCACTCACGCCATAGCCCACGGCCACCGGCACGCCGATCACCGGCTGGGGCAACAGTCCCGCCAGCACGGTGGGCAAGGCCCCCTCCATGCCGGCGCAGGCGATCAACACCTGCGGTTGGCGCAGGCTCTCCAGCTGGGACAGCAGACGGTGCAATCCCGCCACTCCCACGTCCAGCAGCAGCCGGGTGGAGACGCCATGGCAGAGGAGGGCCAGCTGGGCTTCGCTGGCCACGGTGAGATCGCTGCTGCCCCCGGTGAGCACCGTGACCGAGCCCAGGCGGGGGTCGGGCTCGGGCAGGGTGGCGCTGGTGAGGCAGCGGGCGTTGGGGTGATAGGTCAGGGAGAGATCCGTGGCCAAGGCGACCACGGCAGCGGCCTTGTCGGGATCGACCCGGGTCACGAGAGCCAACTCGTTCGCATCCTCCAGTCGCTGGAGGATGGCGCTGATCTGCTCGGGACTCTTGTGTTCCCCCCAGACCGCCTCCACCATGCCAAGCCGTTGGCGCCGATCCAGATCCAGGCGGGCGCTCTCAATCACGGGGAGAGATCCCGGGTCATCAGGGTCTGCATCGGTTGGAACTCGCCGCTTTGGCGCAGGGGGAAGGGCGTTCTGAGGCTGGTTTGATGCAGGACACGTCGTGCCTGGGTTTCGAATTGCCGTTGCACCTGGGCAATGCGGGCTTCGGGAATCGCCTGCCACTGGTCTCGACTGGCCCAATGAATCAGGAGCAGCCCTTCCTGATGGGTGGAATCCCAGAACAGTTCCCGGCCGAGGAACCCTGGCTGGGCGCGCAGCCAGGGTTCCCATGTGGCCCGTTCGGCGGCAAGCCAGGCCTGTTCCATCCCCGCAGGCACCTCGAGGCGCAGATATTCCGTGATGGCCGCCGCTTCAGCGGGCTCCCCTAGGCTGCCCACCGCCAGGGCCAGCGTTACCACCAGGACAAAGGACCAGCAAAGTGCTCGGACCACAGCCTGGGGGAGTCTGAGAGGCTCTCGCGTCATGGCGTGCCCAGCAGGGCAACGGCGTGGCAGGCGATGCCCTCTTCACGGCCCGTGGGACCAAGCCCCTCATTGGTGGTGGCCTTCACTCCCACCTGGCTGGGTTCCAGCCCCATGCGGGAGGCAATGGCGGCTCGCATGGTGTCGATGTGGGGTTTGAGGCGGGGCCGTTCAGCCACCACGACCGTATCCACATTGATCACCCGCCAGCCCTGCTCCTGCACCAGGGCCATGACCCGTTCCAGCAATTCGAGGCTGTTGGCTCCCTTCCAGCGGGGATCGTCGGGGGGAAAATGGCGGCCGATGTCGCCGAGGCTGAGGGCTCCCAGCAGGGCATCCATCAGGGCATGGACCAGCACATCGGCGTCGCTGTGACCATCGAGGCCCAGGCCCCCTGGATGGTCCAGGACCTGACCGCCGAGGATCAGGGGCCGGCCTGGCACCAGGCGGTGGATGTCGTAGCCATTGCCAATCCGCAATTGCATCGGGTCATCGCCTGGGGCTCTCCAGTGTGGCGGTCCGAGCGTCGCTTCTGGCGCTGCTGCCCACCATGGCGACGGAGGGGGCGGGGCTGCTGGTCTCGCCGGAGCCGATGGTTTCGACCGGGAGGGTGAAGAGATAGCCCTCGGAGTAGATGTTCCGGATCAGGTCGTCCGGAAGTTCGGATTCGACCAGTTTTCGTCGTAGGCCGTGCACCGTTCGGGCCAGGCTCACAACGCTCACCTCCTGATGGCCCCACACTTCATCCATCAGGAACTGCTTGCTGAGCACCTGGCGGGGATGGCGGCAGAAGCAGACCAGCAAGCGACGCTGCATTGGGGAGAGCGGGACCAACTTTTCTGAAATCCAGAGCGTTTGGTCGCTGTTCAACTGGCAGGAGCCGAAGCGGAATGTGGTCAAGGGGAAACTTTGCAGTCCATTGAGCGAATTATCGGCGCAACGACCCGGAAAGGTCCATACCCAAATCTGGGTATCTTCCAGGGCTGGATGCCTGGAATTGAAGCAACTAATCAATATGTGGATATTCTTGGATTAATAGAATGGATTTAAATCTGGGAGTGTCAGATTCGTTCTGGCGGTAATTATGGCCGTGAAATACTGCCAAGGCGCCATGACTTGGTTGTGGTGTTCGTAGCAAGTTGTGGGGACGACATCAGCGGCCTCTGTCGTCTTGGTCTTGGAGGGCCAGCCAGCGGGCATAGAGATCGGGTCGGCGTTCCCGCGTTCGTTGCAGCTGTTGCTCCAGGCGCCAGCGTTCAATCGCCCCATGGTCGCCGCTGCGCAGCACCTCAGGCACCACTTGGCCCCGGAACTCGGCCGGGCGGGTGTAGTGGGGATGCTCCAGCAGGGAGCCGCTGTGGCTTTCGTGCTCCAAGGACAGGGCGCTGCCCACGGTGCCGGGCAGCAATCTCACCACGCCGTTGATGATCACCATCGCCGGCAATTCCCCGCCGGTGAGCACGAAATCCCCGATCGACACCTCCTCGTCCGCCAGGCCGCGAATGCGTTCGTCGAAGCCCTCGTAGTGGCCGCAGAGCAAGATCAGTTGATCGGCAGTCTCGGCCCAGCGCTGGAGGTCGGCTTGGCGCAGGGGTTGCCCCTGGGGGCTCATCATCAGCACCTGCCGCCGGGGCAGCACCGGAATGGCCTCGAAGGCGTGAATGACCGGTTCGGGTTTGAGCACCATGCCGGCGCCTCCGCCGTAGGGCAGGTCATCGACCTTGCGGTACCGGTCGGTGGCGTAATCCCTGGGGTTGTGGGTGTGGAGTTCGGCAATGCCGGCGGCGAAGGCCCGCCCGATCACCCCCAGTCCCAGCAGCGGCTGGAAGGCGTCCGGCACCAGGCTCACCACATCCAGGCGCATGGGGTCCTTCAGCTCGGCCGGGTCATGCGACGGATTTCCGAGCTGAAACTGGCCCGATCCGGGGGGCCATCGCCCCGGCGCTCAACGCAGCTGCGCAGCCGCAAATTGGGTTTGGTGAACCAGATCCGCTCCCGCACCAGCACGGTCGGGTCATCGATCACCAACTCCAAACTGCCATCGGGCCAAAGTTGCCAACGTCCCGCTTGTTCTCCCACCCGGAACGTTCCGTTGGGGTGAAACGCAAGCTGGCGGGGCGCCGATCCGGCGGGCTGCACCTCCAGTAATCCGGCCCCGTCCGCCGTGGGGCCCCGCTGATAGCGCACACTCAGTTCGCTCCGTTCGGAGCGGTGCCAGGCGTCGTCCCCTGCGCCGTCTTCCAAGGTTTCAGCAAGGCTGAACAGGCTGCGCAGCGCCAGCCACTCCCCCTCACAGAGGGCCAGGAAGGCGTCGAGGTCCTGGGGGGGGAAGGGAAGCTCAGGGCTGGGGGGCGGGGCGCTCACGGAAGAATTCGAAGGGTGGAATTCAAGGGAGGTGGACTTCAAGGGGGGGAATTCGAAGGGGCACGGCGCCTGGTGGCGTCCACGGCCCTTCGGCTCACCCCCCATCTTCTCAGTCGCCGCGATACCCCAGTTCGGCCAGGCGACCGGGGTGGCTGCGCCAGTTGGGCACCACTTTCACAAACAGCTCCAGGTACACCGGCCCGTCAAACACTTTCTGCATCTGTAGCCGCGCTCCCTGGCCGATCGTGCGCAGCATCTGGCCCCCCTTGCCGATCAGGATCCCTTTCTGGCTGCTGCGCTCCACCACCACCGTTGCCAGCACCGCGGTACGCGGTCCATCCTCAACGATCCGTTCCACCCGCACGGCCACGGAATGGGGCACTTCCTCCCGGGTGTGGTGCAGCACCTGTTCGCGGATCAATTCGCCCAGGAGCAGTTGCTCCGGTTGATCACTCACCGCATCGGCTGGGTAGAGGTGGGGGCCGGGGGGAAGATCCGCCGCCAGGGCCTCCACCAGGTCCGGGCAGCCCGCGCCGGTGAGGGCGCTGCAGCGGTGCAGCGGCCAGGTCAGGGCCGGGGCCAACAGCGCCTGATAACTGGCCAAGAGGTCGTCCTGTTGATCCGGCGCCACCTGATCCGCTTTGTTCAGGGCCAGGTGCACTGGGGTGCGGCTTTGGCTCAGTAGCTCCACGATGAAGGCGTCGCCGCGGCCGGCCGGCTGGCTCCCGTCCACGAGGAGGAGCACCACGTCCACCTCGCCGATGGCGCCCCTGGCGCTCTGCACGAGGCGCTGGCCCAGCAGGTGGTGGGGTTTATGGATCCCAGGCGTGTCAAGCAGCACCAGCTGGGCCTGGGGGGTGGTGAGGATCGCCCGCAGGCGGTTGCGGGTGGTCTGGGCCACGGGGGAGGTGATCGCCACCTTTTCGCCCACCAATTGGTTGAGCAGGGTGGATTTGCCCACATTGGGCCGCCCGATCAGGGCCACAAAGCCGGAACGGAAGGGGGAGGGGGCGCCATCGACGTCGCTGGGGGGGCTCAGTTCCATAACCTCAACACTGGCAGCGGACGGGCCCCTCCGCCGGCCAGGGGTGTCCGGCTCCTGGCCGTCCGTGGCCCGACCGCCCTGGTCCGATCCATTCCGTTCACTGTTGTTTCCCCTGTCGCCATGGCTGATCACGCTGTCCCCGCGCCCAGCTTCGCCTCCGCCATGGAGTTGACAACCCTCTGGCTGGGGCAGTGGGAGGCTGGGGAGCTGAGTGAGGAGGTCCTGGCGGATCGGGTGGGCCAGCTGGTGTCCAGCCGGGACGGGGCCAGGGGTTTTTTTGTGGTCGCCCTGGCCGGGGACGGTCCCCTGATGGATCGACTGCCGGAACCCATCGCGATGCAGCTTTCTAGCGCCGGTGCCGCAGTGGTCGACCTGACCGCACGCAACCTGGCGATGAGCACGGCCATGGCCGTGCACCATCGACGCCAGGGGGATGGTGACCAACAGGGACGCTCCCTGAGGGTGCAGCGCCGCTGCCAGGAACTGCTGCAGCACCTGGAGTCTGCCCTCGTCACGTCGCGTTTAGAGACCCTGCTGGCCGGAACCGCTGATGTCGGCGTGGATCGGGAGTTCCTGGAGCGTTGGGGGTATGACCA